>CAJAXK010000444.1 GCA_903946925.1 uncultured Bacteroidales bacterium
ATTATGCAGCCCGATCCACAATTGCTTGTACAATTGGTAAATATGCAGATGCCCTTTGGCAAATACAAGGGCACCGTGTTGTGCAACCTACCGGTTTCGTACCTCGAATGGTTTAACCGCAAAGGTTTCCCCGAAGGCAAGCTTGGGATGCTTTTGCGTACCATTTACGAGATCAAACTCAATGGCCTGGAAGAGTTGCTTGTGCCAATAAAGAAAATAAAACCTGGCTTATGAAAACCACCTCTTTGAGCAACCTGAAAAAGGAATTGGCTTTGCTGCCACCCAATGAGGTGCTTTCCGTTTGCCTTAAACTCGTGAAGTTTAAAAAGGAAAACAAAGAATTGCTCAGTTACCTGCTTTTTGATGCTAACAATGAACCTGAATATATCGAAAGCATAAAAGCCGAAATTGACATTCAGTTTGCAGAAATTAACCTAAACAACTTGTATATAGCCAAGAAAAGCATACGAAAAATATTGAGGAACGCGAACAAATTTATTAAATATTCGGGATTGAAACAAACTGAAGTTGAACTGCTTATGCATTTTTGCCTAAAAATGAAGTCACTAGGAAGAATGGTAAAATCGAGCAATACGCTCAGCAACCTTTACGAAAACCAATTGAGGAAGATCCGTTTGGCCATAAACAAACTGCACGAAGACTTGCAACACGATTATTTGGAAGAACTTAAAAGATTGAATTAAAAAATGTTTAAGCATATTGCAAAATAAAAAAGGCTGCCAACAATTGGCAGCCTTTTCTGTTATTTCCAGTTTTTATTTATTTATTATAAACCGCTTGGCATATCCGGTTTCCTTGTTTTCCAAATGCAGTATGTACATGCCATTGGGGAATTTGCCCAGGTTGAGCGAATGGGTAAATTCATTTTCGACTTTCAAACCTTTTTCTGAATAAACCAATTTGCCTAAGCCATCAAAAACGGTAAGGTCGTATTTACCCGCCAATAACGAGTTGCTCCTTATTGCAAACTGGCCCGAACTTGGATTTGGGTAAAGCTCAATAAGTTTGCTGTCAGGCAGTTCTTCAAGCCCGGTGCAATCGAAAAATGTGATCATTGCTGAATCCGTTGTGATGCAACCGTTAAGATCAGTCACCGTAACATAATAAGGATGAGCACCTAAACCTTTACCAATCGTATCAATCTGAAGTTTGGCAGTTGTTGCCCCACCCGGCATCCACAAATAGGAAAGCGGATTGCTAATCGTGGCATCGTACAACAACTTCCTGTTTCCACAGACAGTGGAATCAACTATTTCGACTATTGGCAGTGCGTTGATTGTAACCTGATAAGAACTTGTAGCCGAACAGCGCGTAACAGGCTCAATGTGCGTATAGGTAATTATTGAATTGCCAACCCCTGCAACTTTTGGATAAAGTGTATCGCCCGAAACACCAGCTCCGCTAAAAGTTCCTCCGGCCGGACTACCAGCCAAAACTATAGGTGAAGCGTTGATACATTGTGGTAAAACTGGCTCCATAGAAACTGTAGGGAAAGGATATACATTTATTATTTGTGCAAACGAATTTACACAACTGTTGGAATCTGAAAAAGTGTAGGTAATTTCATGGTTGCCAACACCGGCAACGAGTGGCTCAAAGATTGAATCGTTCAGAACTCCTGCACCCGAATATTTTCCACCTTTAGGGGTACCTCCAGTCAATACAAATGGATTTTTAATGCTACAAACCGTATCGAGTGCAGAAAGGAAAACCATTGGCAACTCGTTTATGGTCAATGAAACATTTGTTGGCTGGCTTTCACAGCCGTTCACTGTTTGTGTTACAGTATAGTTATAAACCCCGGTTGAACCTTGCCCAGTTGTAAAAGTTGGGCCTGTTGCTGCCAATGTATCGTTTGCAAACCATTGCAATTCGTTTCCAACAGCGGTAAGATTAGGTACTGCCTGTCCAAAACAAACAGCCTGGCTCGCAGAAACAGGATTGGCAGGAACTGGTTTTACAACAATATAATCGCTCAAAGTAACCGTATTGGAACCCATTTGGTTGATGGCAGTCAATGAAACGCTGTACGTTCCGGCTGAATCATAAACTATTCCTGTTGGATTTTGCTCAGTGGAAGTTGATGGAGTACCTCCGGGGAACGACCAAACCCAACTGCTTGGGGGACCAAATGAAAGATCAGTAAAATTGATAGGTTCTCCTGCACAAGGTGAATTGTTGCTTGTTGTAAAATTAGCAATTGGCATTACGGCAGCAGCCACCCTTACAGTTGCAGTGCGCTTGTGGATAGGTGTACCGTTGCTTCCGGTGGTGGTAATGTTTAAGGTATAATCGCCAACGGGGGCTGTGTTGCTGGTTATTTTAATAGGTATTTGTCCTGGATAAACCCATAATTTGTTCCCTTCTGGATAAGTGATGTTGAACATACCAGGAGCACCTGCAATTGATGCAGTTACAAAAACAGTATCGGTATATAACTTCACACTCGGAACTTTAACAAAAATGGTTGCTGCTGGCGACAAGGTATCAATAGCTGGTTCAACCCTGAGGCCGTAATCGGGAAAATACCCAACGTAACTTCCAAAATTATTGTCGCGGAAATCCGTCCAGGCCATAACCGAAGTTATTCCATTTGAGGTAACTCCATTATAATCACCATAATAAGCAGGTGTACCTCCCCCACCGCAGGAAGTACAATTGATTTTCATTTTCTTATTGGAAAGCTTTTGGTTAGGGGCAAATGTTTCACCATCATCCGTATAGCTTGCATACATCATTGCACTATCACTGGTAGGGCAATCACGTGTATCCATCCACGAAATATAAAGCCTTCCGGTTTTGGTATCGTTCCATATTGCCGGGAACCATTGATGGTTGTTCTGCGTGTTCAAATCATCGTTAACCGTTTTTGCAGCCGACCAGGTTGTTCCTCCATTATCGGAATAACGGCAGAAAATATTAGGTTTGTTCCCATCGCCGGAAGGGTAATTGGAAGCATAAACCAAATACAATCTTCCCCTGTGTGCGCTTTGGCTATTATCCACGGCAATAAATGGATAAGGACGGGTTCTCATATTTTGAACTGAGTTCCTTCCTCCTACACTGCTACCAACATAGTTTGCAAAATTCTGTGCCGATTTGTAGGTATAGGATTGTCCTCCATCATTTGATTCGTAAAAAGTATAAGTTGAGGAGAAAGAACTTCCCGAGTTGGTTACCACATACGTTGCACCACCCTGAGTTGCTTGTTTTGGCCCTACAGCCACCATCATACCCGGCAAGGATTGGGTATTCATGGTTTGGGTGTTGGTAAAAGAAGTTCCATTGTTTATGGATCTGGCATGGTTCCCACCTCCACTTGCAGTCATTGTGGTATAAATATAATTGGAGTAAGCCCCACCAGTTTGGTCGGCCGCTATCCAGTTTTTATCGTTACCTGAAATAGCAATCACAACCGGATCCCAGGTTAATCCAAAATTTGGTGAGGTTACTACTTTACATCCCGAAATGTTTCCATACATATTTTCATAAATCAACCTGCCGCTGCTATCGCTGGTTACAACAACATCACCAGCCATGCCAGTCCAACTTGGGTTTGCAGCAACCCAATCAAAACCATTTGTAGTACGGTAACCTTTACCGCCTGCTGTTCCCGAAGTATTCCATACGGCATACATTTCCAATGGGTTGAGCGGGTTGGAGGTGATGCTACATTCGGCAAAATCAACACCAAGCTTAAAGTTGTCGTAATCACCGATTGTCATCACAGTTGCCTGCGTAGCATCGCCTTCCGGGGCTACATACCCAGGTTTCATCACCATTGGGTCGCGGTGGATATTGTTGTCCTTGGTTGCCGGTTGCGAATACGCATTCGTACCAGTAAACATCAGAACAAATAAGCAGTAAGCAACTACCGCAAAAACAGTAGATTTTTTCATGGTTTGTCGGATTAAGTAGATTTCTATTTAGGAAAAATGGATTCTCGGTAAAAAATGAATGGCCAAAATTAAACTATTTTCAATTACTTTTGTTCGACAAATCGCTTCAACTAACCATTTAAAGATATTAAAATGAGATTGATTTTAAAAAACAAGTTGATTTTTTCAGTTGTATCACTTTTGATGGTAGTATTGCTTACCGGATGTCCTTATTCGAGCAGTGTGCCTATTGACGAAGGAACAGTAAAAATACCGGTTGAACTTGCCGGCCAATGGATAGTGGCTGAAGAAAATGAATCGGAAAACCCGACTTTTTTCATAATCTCTATTGATGATTCTTATCACGCAACTGCAAAAAAAATGGAATTTTCAGCCACTGACAGTTCCTATATGCCAACCATTTATCATTTAACATTTTCGGATGTTGATGGCGAAACATTTATGAATGCACAAGAAGCTGGTATCAATACGTATAACCTTTACAAGTTCAATTTCAATATAAAAACAGGTGAAATTTCAACTTCAGAAATTACCGATTATATTAAGGAGGTTTTCAATACCTCCAAAGAATTAAAAGAATTCATCTCTAAAAACAAGTCGAACAGTTATTTTTATACAAATACCACCGACAACTACAGACGAAAACTATAGCGGTGAGTCCACTCCGACAACCTAAAGATTAAGAAACGCCACTAAGGCACTATGACACAAAGGCTCACAAAGCATTGTTATTCAATGCTATAAATTTAGTGAACTTAGCGAAGCGGTATCACGAACACTTTAAAAACAAGCAATCGTGAGTAAACTTAGGGACTTTGTGCCTTTGTGGCAAAAAAAGACTTTTCGAAGTGGGCTCAGTGGTAAATAACTACAGATTCTTTATTACTTCATTAAAAAGCTGAATAAGTTTTATTTCGGCTTTACCGGCTGTTTCCAGAATATCTTCGAGTTTGGCAGGAACCAGATTGTCGGGATCGCATAAATCGGTGATTACCGAAACCGCCGCACAAGGCATGTTCATGTGGTTGGCCACAATTACTTCAGGAACGGTTGACATTCCCACCACATCGGCACCAATCAAACCCAGATACCGGTATTCGGCGCGTGTTTCGAGGTTTGGTCCGGCAACAACCGCATAAACGCCTTTATGCAACGTTATGCCTAATTTTCGGGCTGCCAATTCCATTTTAGTATTGATTTCGTGCGAATACGGGCAGCTCATATCTGGAAACCGGGGACCAAGTTCATCTATATTTTTACCTGTTAACGGATTGCCAGGTAGCAGGTTTATATGGTCGTCCAACAACATAAGGTCGCCTTTCGTGTATGTTTTGTTTATTGCACCACAAGCATTGGAAAGCAAAAGCCATTTAACACCCAACAATTTCATAACCCTTATTGGCAAAGTAACCTGCTGCAACGTATAGCCTTCGTACATGTGGAACCGGCCCTGCATGGCAAGTACTTTATGGCCTAAAAGGTTGCCATAGATGAGTCGGCCTTTGTGCGATTCAACAGTTGAGACCGGGAAATGAGGGATTTCGGAATAATCTATCTCGATTTCTATATCTATTTCGGAAACCATTTTGCCCAAACCTGTGCCCAAAACTATACCAGTATCTGGCGAAGTAATCCCCTTTTGCTTTAAAAATGAAGCAATTTCATTTATTATTTCAAACATATTGCAAATGTTAATGTTGATTTGTGAGTGCTAAATTACACAAACATAATTACCATCAAACCCGATTTATAAAGATTTTTATTTTGGAAAAACACAATTTTGACAAGCTTCGCGAACAACTCGCCATTAACTACACCTGGCCAAGCGTTTATATGTTTAAATTTATTGCTCCGGCTGATAACCGCATATTTGCCTTGTTACATGATTTATTCCCTGAACATGCCGAATTTAGTAACCGACATTCGTCGGGAGGCAAATATGTAAGTATCACGATTAAAGAAGTTATGACCAGTGTGGATGAAGTAATTTCCCGTTACGAAAAGGCTTCAGCTATTGAAGGAGTAATTGCCCTATAAAAATTAACAATCTCACTTTTACCAATTCCCCAATCCCCGCCCCTATTCGCACATTCCCTATTCCCTATTTCCCCAATAACTATTTCCCCATTAACTATTCCCCCTAACTTTTGCCAACCAAGTAATTGAGTATTGACTTCCGGTTGAAAAACATGTAATTTTGTTTTATAGAATACTGCTATCGTTCACCCAATAAACGCATTAGTTGTTGATTCAAATTTAAATACCATGAAAGGATTTCTGTTAGTTGTTGCATTATGTCTTTTTTCATCCAGTATTTATTCGCAGGATGAACCTGAATTCATCAGTCAAAAATATGCCAGGCCTGATCATTATTTCGGCGATTATACACTTTCCGGATCAGCAAACCTACTACTAAAAACCCCAAATGGTGTTCAATTCGCCGGTGGGTTAAAAGTAAGGTCGTTTCTTGGTAAAAGGTTGAGTTTCGATTCCGATATGGTTTTTGGCCGCGATTATTTCCATGCCGGGCCAGGAATTGTTGGCCTTCCATTGTGGATTTTTTTCTGGAGGATGGGAAGTGAAAATTACAATGAAGAAACTTCCTTTAGGGATCTCTTGTTTAAAATTGCAGTTATTGTTTTGTCGGCCGAGCATGTGGCCTACCATATTCCGGCTACAAATACAAGTGATATTTCACCTTATTTGAGTTTGTTACGCTATAAATCTTCTTATAAATTTGGCGAATCTTCAAATACATTGGTAACAAACGAACAATTTAGTTTTGCATTGGGCCTCGAACTGAACAAATATTTTAACCGTTTCACGGTATCACCTTATGCAGAGTTCAATATTGGATATATCGATCATAAACAGTGTTTTAATGTTGGTGTTTATTGTGGTTACTATTTGCAGGTGAAATAGTCGATACTGCCGGGCACTTACCAAATAAAGCAAATGATTTATTGATTCTCTTTTAAGATATGAACCTTCCATAAACCCAGCTTTGCTTCTAGGTTTTCATTTTAAATTCTGCCAAGGTTAAGTTTGTCAACTAAAGTCTGTCAAAAATGACTACTTTTGCAGCCCTTTTAGAAAACGCGTACTCGAACTTATAATAAACACAAAACTAAATGATTACAGTTTCAGACCTTAGTATCCAATTTGGAAAACGGATATTGTTTCAGGATGTAAATATGAAATTTACTTCCGGCAACTGCTATGGAATAATTGGTGCAAACGGAGCAGGCAAATCTACTTTCATCAAAATGCTTGCAGGCGATTTGCAAAGTACACGTGGAAATGTATCGTTTGGTTCGGGCGAACGCTTATCGGTGCTGAGGCAAAACCACTCCGAATTTAACGAATTCACAGTACTTACAACCGTACTGATGGGCCACTCGAAGTTATGGCAGGTGATGAACGAAAAGGATGCGCTGTATTCAAAAAGCGATTTTTCGGAAAATGACGGTCACCGTGCTTCGGAATTGGAAGAACAATTTGCCGAAATGGACGGATGGAATGCCGAAAGCGATGCAGCAAACTTGTTGAGCGGATTAGGGATTAAAGAAGATATCCACGACAAATACATGAACGAACTGAGTGGAAAGGAAAAAGTAAAAGTACTTCTGGCTCAGGCACTTTTCGGGAAACCTGATAACCTTTTACTGGATGAACCTACCAACGACCTTGACCTTGAAACCGTAAACTGGCTGGAAAATTACTTATCGAATTTTGACAATACGGTTTTAGTCGTTTCGCACGACAGGCACTTTTTGGATTCCATCTGTACGCATATTGTGGATATTGATTTTAACAGGGTGCAACAATTTGCCGGGAATTATACTTTTTGGTACGAATCGAGCCAATTAGCACTTCGCCAACAGCTTACACAAAACAAGAAAGCCGAAGACCGCAAGAAAGAATTGCTCGAATTTATTGCCCGATTCAGTGCAAACGCTTCAAAATCGAAGCAGACTACCAGCCGGAAAAAGATGATCGAGAAACTGAACATTGAGGAAATAAAACCTTCGACCCGTAAATATCCAGGCATAATTTTTACACCAGAACGCGAACCCGGAAATAATATTTTAGAAGTAAAAGGCTTAAGCAAAAGCTTGAATGGCAATATGTTGTTCAAGAACCTGAGCTTTACCATGCAGAAAGACGACAAAATAGTTTTCCTTTCGCGCGATACACGTGCCATGACTGCTTTGTTCGAAATACTAAAAGGCCACGACCATCAGGATACAGGAACTTTTGAGTGGGGACAAACAATTTTAAAAGCATATTTACCGCTCGAATACGAAGAACTTTTTCAATCGGATATGAGCCTGATTGACTGGCTGGCTCAATATTCGCAGGACACACACGAAATGTACTTGCGCGGATTTCTGGGCAAAATGTTGTTTTCGGGCGAAGAAATTTTTAAGAAAACCAATGTGCTTTCGGGAGGCGAAAAAGTGCGCTGCATGATTGCCCGCATGATGATCCGCAATGCCAATGTAATGCTCCTCGACACACCAACAAACCACCTGGATCTGGAATCCATTCAAGCCTTCAACAATACGCTTATCAAATTCAAAGGAAACATTTTAATGTCGTCGCATGACCATGAGTTCATCCAAACCATCTGCAACCGCATTATCGAAATAGGCCCTAAAGGCATGATTGATAAGCTGATGGATTATGATGATTATGTTAGCGACGATAAGCTGAAGGAGCAGAGAAGCAAGTTATATTAAATCTTACCTTTTTGCCACTTTTGTATTGAATCAGCTTTTAAGTTGGTCTTTTAATTGGAGCTACTAACAGGCTTGTCGATGCCTCAAAAACGTTGACCGTTTTTACTCTTTTATCTCATCTTTAATGCATGAGATGACTTACAGGTTATCAGTCGATTGTATTTATTTTTTGGAATCCTTTTTTACATTACGGATTGGCTTATTACCATCATGATTGGCCCAGAAAAGGAACTTAACTTTTTCGATTATCTTTATCTAAGCCTGTTTACTTTTTCGACCATAAGGTATGGCGAAATTATCGCAACCGGCATTGCAGGCAAGGTAATTATTGTAATCGAATCGTGCATTGCATTGGCATATGCACCATTCTTTGGTGGGTATTTTGCTTACCTTTTTATCCAGCGCCCGAAGGATTTTTTCCTAACCGACAATATTTTTTTGCGATATAACAACAACAAAATTTATGTTTAATAAAAGTACTTTTGCAACAATCAATCCGTTTCACTTCTGTTTTTGACCAAATAAATTTTAAAACTTACATCTAATCCATTTTATTCAAACATCTATGAAAACAAACTCCCCACTATTTATCCTCTTAGTGTTTTTATCGGGTTTTTTCTATTCAAACCATACTATTTGTCAGAAAAACTATTTACCGGGAATGATAATCACCCTGAAAAACGATACGCTCAAAGGTTTTATTGATTACCAGAACTGGGCCAAAAACCCAAAATCAATTTCTTTTAAAGTTTCGGAAAATGCCTCCCCAAGCGAATACAACCCATTGGGCATTAATGGCTTTATTGTTCAAACCGATGTTTATGTAAGTGCAATTGTTCAAGCTGAAGATAGCCGCCAAATGGAGTATAATCCTAACCAGATAAAGGAAGCCGATTATAACCCGGAAATTAAATTGCGTACCGATACTATTTTTCTTCAGGCCATGTACCAAGGCAGCAAAAACCTGTATTATAGCTACGACGAAAAGGGGAAACCGCAATTTTATATCAAGCAGTGGCCTGATTTTGAGTTGCTTATTTATAAAAAATATTTACGATACAACGAAGAAAGAATTGACATTGGAAGCCCTGAAGTATTGAATGCATTCAGGGAAAACAAAAAGTTTATCGGGCAATTGACATTATACTTCCAGGACTGCCCTGCTATGCAACAAAAGCTGAATAATGCAGTATATGAACAAAAAAGTCTGGAAAATATTTTTGACGATTATTATAAATGCGCGAAATCGAAACCTAGTTTTAAGTACGACAAGGAAAAATTGAACATAAAATTAAAACTGGAATATGGTGTATTGGCTGGCATTTCATCAACAAAATTATTAATGAGCAGTAGCGAAGAATACATGTATAGATACACTGTGAGTCCTGATTACAAGGCTTCTACAAATTTTTCGGGCGGAGTGTTATTTGATGTGGTTTTGGCACGTAATCAGCGCAGGTGGTCAATTTACAACGAACTTATTTATACTTCGTTCAGCGTGGCACAACATTTTGAGGAAGTTGTGAACGAAGATATTTTCACACTTATTGATACAAAAATTGCTTATTCGTATCTCAAATGGAATAGTATGCTCCGCTACAAATATTTTGTTAAGAATGACTGGTTTATGTTTGCAAACTCGGGGATTTCGCTTGGCTATGCGATTGAAGGCAGCAATTCGATTACAATTGACAAAACAGTAAATGAGTATAATACCCATAGCGAAAAACAACTTTTTGAAGACAGCAAATCTGAAACAGGTGTATTGGTCGGATTAGGCGGAGGTTACAAGAAGATATCCTTCGAAGCCAGATATGAAAGAGGAAATGGTATTTCGGATAATAACTTGATCCGTTCACGCACCAATAGGATGTATTTATTGATGGGATATAGGTTTTGAGGAATGGGGAATGGAAAATAGAAAACAGGAAATGGGAAATAGGAAATGGGAAATAGGAAATAGGAAGATGAGAAATAAAAATGGGAACAATTGAACAATTGGACAATCGAACAATTGAACATTTGAACATTTGAACATTTGAACAATCGAACATTTGAACAATCGAACAATCGAACAATTGAACAATTGAACAAACGAACAATCGAACAATTGAACAATTGAACCTTCTACGCGAAGCATTGAACCTTGAACGCGAAGCATTAAACCCTTGAACCCTTAACGCAAAACCAATTTCCCAAATCAGTACTTTTGCAAACATGCATCTACACTACTTTCAACACGATAATTTTGAGGACTTAGGTTACATTGGCGAATGGGCTAACAGCCATGGAATCAGCACTTCTGTTACCCGATTCGATTTGAATCCTGAATTGCCTACCCATGAAAGCTACGATTGGTTAGTGGTGATGGGTGGCAAAATGAGTGTGAACGATCAAGTTGAATTTACCTGGCTTGAGGCTGAAATTGCTTTCATTAAGGAAGCTATAAGGCTTGGGAAAACCGTAATCGGCATTTGTTTGGGAGCGCAACTAATTGCCAAAGCTTCAGGTTCAAATGTTTACAAAAATACAGGGCCGGAAATGGGGTTTTGGCCGGTACGTTTTTTTTCAAACGCATCAAATGATAAGGTTTTCAGGCACTTCCCAAACGAACTGCTTGTACTTCATGTTCACTTCGATACATACAAACTTCAGGAAGGGGCGGTAAATATGGCCGATAGTGCCATTACCAATAGCCAGGCATACCGGATTGGTGAAAATGTGTTTGGGTTCCAGTTTCATTTTGAAGTAACGCCACAAAATATTTCAGGTTTCCTGAATGGCGTTGAACCTGAACTGGTTGAAGGGGAATTTTCGCAATCGAAAGCCCAAATGCTTGAGCTAAGCAATTGCTGTTCTTTTAACAATAGTATTTTTGGCAAAGTGCTTGACGAAATACTCTTAATGTGGAAATAAGGTGCCAAACCTGCCGACACAACTGATTAACTATTACCATTTCAAATATATACCAAAATCGAAATCGAACTTCCTGTATTTATGCGTTGGGGAATTTATGCTTTCGGATGTTGGGTTTTCAGTAGTCCACTCAAAAACAGTTTGTGTATAATCAATTGATTTGTTGGAGAAAAAGTAATTCGCATGAAGCTGGATCCCCAACTTTGATTTTTCGAATTTTATGCAATCCAAATCAAGCGCAATTTCTGGGAAGAAGAAAAAGTTCCAGGTGTTTTTGGTCTGGTAATCAATTCGACGCAGAAAATTCCCATCAATTTCCTTTTGCAAAACTGTTTCCGAAAAAGGTTTAAAGCTACTGAAACCAGCATTTATTTTCAAAACAGGATGAAATATCCCAAAATCCTTTTTTGCCACAATCCCACCCTGCACTCCCCTATCGCGAAGTTTACGCTGCCTGAAATTTGTTTCCAAATCGCCATAAAAACCAGTATCGGAAGTTAAATGGAAGGTATTGAAACCATTCATTAGCTGAGTGTGGGTATAAATGCCAAAGTTTGCACCAATATTTTTATGGAAAAAGTATTGCACCGTAAAGTTGAGGTTGTCGGGGGCAAAATCATCGTACATCGCTATTTTGAAATCGGCTTCAAACTGTTTCCTGAATTGGAAATGACCAGAAAATCCAATATATTCATAGTCGTAACCACTATGAAAATCATATAGATAGTTCATAAAATCAAGGTTTTGGGTGTTGGGGAAACTATCAACTTTGGTATCCCGCAAACCTGCAAAAAACGATAATTTATACGAATTTATAAACTTGTCCTGGGCGGATAACGATTGGCTAAATAGCAGTAACAAAACCACGAATACAGACTTCAATCGCCACATAACCATTACTTTATAACAATTAAACTTGTGGTGTCGGTTAAAACGCTGTTGTTTGCCAATTTTATGTTTATTTGAAACTTGGCACTGTCGGCTTCGACTTTAGTTTTCAAAAACACTTGGAATTGAATTTCCGGATAATCTTCATAAACATGGTTTATCAGCGGATAAATCTGGTTTAAGGGGATATAAAGTTCCGAATTATACAGACCTGTGTTTCGTGTACACAAAAACAAATGGGACACATCGGAATTTGCTGGAATATTGCCGTTAATTTTGAAAAGTGTAACAATGGAAATTTCATCAATTCTGCTATTCGCGCCATAAAACATGGGGCAATTAGTTTTTGAGAATGCTTTTGCACTTGAAAAGCCAAAGTCTTGCATTCCTTGATTTGCATTACCAAGAAAAGGGAAATCGCCCGTTACATTGACCTGAAAAGCAACAGCAGACATTTTCATGGTGTCGGTTTGGCTTTCTATCGGCCACATCCCTGAATTATCGAGATTAGTTGTGCTAACTTCTGTGAAATCAAAATAATAAACCTCCTCGGAGCATGGGTAATTGAAACATCCGGATAAAATCCTTGCTATAAAAAGAAGTGATACGATAAAAGCTGACCTTGTTATAAGTTTCATCAAATTAAAGGGTTAATAAAGCGTGGGAAGGTTGTTTGAGTGACGGAAAATCATAAAATAAAAGATGGGTTATCTGTAACTAATCAGCTATTTTTTCTGTGAAAGGGAAGAATTGTAATTGTGAGTCCACTCCGATAACCTAAAAATGAAGAAACGCCACTAAGGCACTATGACACAAAGGTTCACAAAGCATTGTCGTTCAGTGTTATAAACTTAGTGTAGCTTAGAGGCTTTGTGCCTTTGTGGCAAAAAAAGACTTGTCGGAGTGGACTCAATTGTCAGTTAAATACCTAAAGTGGTAATTCTGGGCACGAAGTAGTGGATAAAAACAAAAAACTAAATCGGCAAATTCCAGGCAAAAACGCCAAACACTATCACCGCGAGGCTGCAAACTATAATCAATGCAGCATTGAGTTTTGTAATCACAATAGGTTCAAGATGGTCGCTATCGGTAAACACTTCGCGTAAAACATAAAAATAGTAGTACACACCAACAATTGCCATGAGGATTGCGAAAATTGAAATCCCAAGGTAGCCATGGCTTATTGACAATACAAACACCTGATATTTAGCTATAAAGCCAGCCGTTGGTGGTATTCCTGCCAAAGAAATGAGCAAAATAGTACTGAATACGGCCAGCCAAGGCTTTTGCTGGTATAGCCCCCTGAAAGCAGAAATGTGTTCTTCGCCATTGCTTGCACGTTTCACTAGGATGAAAATAATAAACAATGGAATGGTTGCCAAGGAGTACACGAAAGTATAATATAGTAGAACAGAAACCGAAGTATCGTGCTGAGAAAGCATGGCTAACATCAGAAAACCACTGTGGCCAATAGACGAATAAGCCAAAAGACGTTTAAAATTGCCTTGTTTCATTGCGCCAATGTTGCCAATAAGTAAGGACAAACCTGTCATCACCCAAAGGGCTTTTTCGAGTGAAACAGGAAGTGGCAGCAAACCCATACCTAACAAACGGAAAAAAGCAGCAAAACCAGCCGTTTTTACTACTGTTGCCATAAATGCAGTTACCAATGTTGGTGAACCTTCGTACACATCGGGACTCCAGAAATGAAATGGGGCAACCGCAACCTTAAATGCAACACCAATTAAAATAAACAAAAGCCCGATTAACAGCATGGGAGGTAAATTCCCATTGAATTGCGAAATATAAACTTTAATCTCGGGCAGGTAAAATGTGGCTGAAGCCCCGTAAACCAAGGCTATCCCAAACAAAAAGAATGCTGTGGCAAACGAACCCAGCATAAAATACTTAAAGGAGGCTTCGTTTGAGCGATATGAGGATTTTTTTCCTCCAGCAAGTATATATAAGGGAATAGATAAAATCTCAATGCCGAGGAAAAGCATAATAAGGTTGGAAAAAGATGTCATGAGAAAAGCCCCAATCAATGCAAATATCATAAGCGAATACTGCTCTGCAACATGCAGTTCCATACGCTTGTAATAATCAATCCCGAAAAGAAAAATCAAGATTGTAATGATGATCATGGACACATTGAATGCAATGGAAAAATTATCGAAAATCACCATATCGTGAAAATATTCCGAGCCGATGTTCCAGTCCATTACCGATAGGATCAAGGCAATCAACAACCCCAGAATGGCGGAAGGGGCCAATATCTTTTTATTATGGGTAAGCCCAAGGTATAAAAGTACTATTCCGAGTATTGTTGTAAAAATTATTGCATTCATACGCTTTCCAAAATCAGTAAATTCTTAAATTAATTAGTTCAATTCGCAACAGCCGAAGCTACATCAGCCAAAGGAATTAAAAGGTTTTGCATACCCACTACAGCTATTTCGACCAGGTCAAAAATTGGCTGTGGATACACACCAAGACCTAACAGTATCAGTATCAATGGCAACAGGAAAAAATAATCGAGAAGCCGAAGATCAGGCTTTTTTACTAAATCTGGCCTAAGTTCGCCAAGCATAATCCTTTGATAAGCATACAACATGTACACTGCACCCAAAATCATTGTGAAACCACCAATAACAGCGAACCAAACCGATTGTTGAAACAGTCCTGTGATCATTAGGAATTCGCCAACAAAACCGGCTGTAAAAGGCAAAGCGATTGAGCCAAGTACAACAACAAGCATCAAGACTGCCAACTTTGGGGCCGTGAGTTTTATTCCTCCCATACTTGCTAATTCGAGTGTGCCAGTGCGTTCTTCCACAAGGTGAACCAAATAAAATAGTGCAACAATTGTAACCCCATGGCTAACCACTTGAAAAAGAACACCCTGAATGGAATAGTAATTCAACACAAACATTGCCGCCACCATCAACGAAATATGGGCCATGGACGAAAACGCGATAAGTTTTTTCAGGTTTGCCTGCCGGAAAGCAATCACCGAGGCATAAATCACCCCAATCAACGCAAGTATGATTACCGTATTTTGCCAGAAAACAACACCCATCGGGATTATGGGAAAAAGAAACCTCAATGCTCCGTAAATCCCCATTTTGGTCATAACACCAGCTAAAATCATTACGCCTTGTGTTGAGGCCATAGTATAAGTAGAAGGTTGCCAGGTATGGAAAGGGAAAACCGGCATTTTAATGGCAAAAGCAATAAACAAAATCCAAAAGAGCCATATTTGGGTACTTTCGGGGATTACAAGTTGGTTGAAAACAGAAAAATCGGTAGTGTGCAAACCGGGTGTAAGTTGGTAAAGGAAAATAATGCCAAACAACAGGAAAAGGCTCCCGGCCAATGTATAAATAAAGAATTTAAGTGTAATAGTCCTTCTGTGTTCGCCTCCCCACAACAAGAGAATGAAATAAACAGGAATCAACGATAGTTCCCAAAAAATGTAAAAGAGGAAGGCATTTTGTGCCAGAAAAACGCCTATCAAGGCCGATTGGGCAAAGAGTATCAGTGCGTAAAGAATCTTGGGTTGTTTCTGTTCGCGGTTAAAACCGGCCAAAATAATGAAAGGGAACAACAAGTTGGTCAACAATATCATTACCAAGCTAATACCATCGTAACCTAATGAAAACTGCGAACCCGTAAAAACAAAACCCTGTGTGGCAACGCCGGTTGAAGAACCCGAAAATATCAGGTATAAAGTAAGCAACAGGTTAATGACCGCCGATACCAAGGCTATCTTTTTAACCGCTGCGGCATTGTTAACAAGCAGCAACAACAAACTTGTAACAAATGGGATTAGAAGTAGTATTAACAGTATCATGGGATCAGATTATGAGTATGAAAATGATGAAAAGTAGTATTCCGGCAACCATTGTAAAAAGGTAAAAACTCATATTGCCTTGCTGCAGTTTGCGGACAAGTGTGCCGAACCTTGCTGTCAACGTGCCAATTCCATCCACAGCCGGATCAAGGACCGTGTTTTCAACTTTATTGAAGAAGAAATCGGATAGAAAGCCCAAGGGCTTTTCAAACAAAGCAGCGTAGATTTCGTCGATGTAAAACTTATTATGAACCACTTTACTGAAACCGGATATGGGTTCGGAATCGTCTTTTG
>CAJAXK010000445.1 GCA_903946925.1 uncultured Bacteroidales bacterium
CCCAAACTGTCAAGCCTTGTTTTGCGGGTGTTTACCGAGGTGTACAGATGTGTAAAATTTATATAAAGCCTTGACTTTTGGTCCTTTGTGTCAAGACAAAGGACAATAAAAACAACTTGAAACACATTCAAAAAAAACCTAAAAAACTTTAAAAGCCATTCAGCACATCAATATAGTAATTACCCGGGATTTTCGACTTGCGGTATATGAAGATATTGAATATGCTTTAGTAACTATTAAGTGCCTAAAGATTCAACCCCATAATGGTATAAATTTAAAGAAACCTTGCAAGCTGGATTATTTAAGTGATGGCATTTGCTAACTAAGAGTATCAAATTCAACTCAAAAAGAATCAACTTTCACTCAAAAAGACTCAAATTTCACTCAAAAAGACTCAAAATCCACACAAAAAGGGTGTTGCTTCAATGAAAAAGGATGCTGCATCAGCACTTGACCACCCTAAAATATTATTGCATACGATATCTTGATCAAAAAATCATTCTGTGGGTAGGCATCCCGAAGCTCGTTTGCATATTGGTCGAACATAAAAGTGCCTTCAGGGCCTTCGGCGGTTTTGCCTTGCGACCATACAAGGAAAATGGTTGAACCCGGTTTGTATTCCCAGCGATAGACCAAATTCGACCTGTATTGCAGGAAGTGGAAGTCGGGGTCGTCGAACGTAAAATCGCTGCCATTTCCATCGGTATCCACAGTATAAATCCCAGCCTCGCTATCGTGTGCAATTTCAGTTTCGGTGTATTGATGGAACCTGTCGTAATACTTGTCGGCTACAGGATCGGTTATGGTTTTAAATTGCGAATAATCGCCCGAGAAAAAGAAAGGTTGCCCATAATACTGTATCGACATATCGGGCGTAATGCCCACATTAATTCGTGCCGATAGCGAAAACTGCTTGCTGTCGAGGTGGGCCATAATATAGTTGTCGGGGTTGTCGCCTTCGATTGTGGTAACATATTGGAGCCTATCCTGAGCTGTAAAAAATTCAGGCGAGAGTGAAATTGAAACCGAGTTTATGGGCTTGTAAATAAGGGACGACTGTACATAAGTCATGGTACTGTTGTCGTATTGGCTCCAGCGGTTCATCACGAAAAGTTCTGCTTGCAGTTTTTTACGGGCATCGCTACCGCCTCCAATCCTATAGGTGAAATTACCTGGCAATTCGAGCATTGGGCCACCCCGTAAATCGTAAGCCGATAATGACTCTCCTTGAAGGTTAAACCCGGTAAATATGTAATAATTGTTTTTAAATTGTAAATTCCCATTCATTTCCAGGCCTTTATACACATTTTGCCCTGCGAAATTCCATACAGTGTATATGTCGCCCCCAAATTCAAAGGAATTATAGAAGTGTTTTGGCCTCCACTCGTTATACCCAACCCATGCCACTTGTTGTATGTTGTCGGCTTGCTGCATAAAGCCCAAATCGTTGAAATCGAGGTTAGGCGACGACCAGGTTATCCATGCAAGTGCCCTTAAATGGCCACCTCCAAATTTGCCGAACTCTAAAGTCCCCCCATGCCCTGATAAGCTTGTGAGCACACTGTCAACTTGCAGGTGAGTAGCATCAGGCCGCTGAAAATTGTGGGTAGGGCTAGTTTGCAATTCGGTAATAGCTTCGGTTGAACCATGAATGCTGCTAAAAATCCCTTTTGCCGAAACAAAATAGTTTTTATTGTCCCAATAGCGTTTTAAGTTGAAGCCACCGGTATAGGCCGATGAAGGCAATGTGATAAAATTCCCGCTGTTGATATCGCGGTTGGTAGCCGTAAAAATACCGCCAGCAACGGTATTCCCTTTGTCAATATCCTGCTCCACGCGGGCAACTATATAATTGGTAAAAGGTTCCACAGGATATTTGCTGCGAACTCCATCTTTATCAATTTCAGCATTTTCCTTTTGTGTAAACGATTCTAAAAAGCCAATGGAAGTGCCTTTGCGGGTTTTGCCTGAAAGTTTGAAAGCACCTAAAATACTTGCATTTTCGGGTACTTTAGCAAACTCGTTATCCGCAAGTTCAGGTTCGAAATGGGGCGATCGGCCAATTCGGCGCGAATAAAACATACCGGCACTGGAGCCATCGCCATCGCCGGAGGTCATCCGGAAATCGAAAATATTCCGGCCTTCGATAAAAAATGGCCTTTTCTCAGGAAAAAACGATTCGAAAGCAGATAAGTTAACCTGAGAAGGGTCGGCTTCAACCTGGCCAAAATCAGGGTTTACCGTCATGTTCAGCGTAAGGTCGTTGGTAATACTTATTTTGCCATCCAAACCGGCAGAAAATGAATTTTCACTTCCTGTAGCAAAGGGATTGTTCTCTTCTTTTTCGGAAAAGGATTGTTTATCGAGGACAAAAGGAAATAACTCAATATCTTTTTTTGGGGAAATGTTGCTGATTCCCTGCAAGATGCCAAAATCACTCACCATTTTGTTCGAGCTTTTGTGCAATGGCTTCCAAAGTGACAGTTCATTCTTCCTGAAAATGAAACGTGCTATTTCAAAACCCCATTCATAATTGTCCTTTTTGGTGAACCGTAGTTGCGAGAGAGGGATCCGCATTTCAGCATTCCAGCCATCGGCATCGCTGCTGGTTTTTACGTACCATATTGGATCCCAGCTATTATCGGTGTCGTTGTCGTTAGTAAAAATCACGTCCGTTTTTGAACCTGCTGCACTCACGCCAAATCCAAAACCAGTCAGTTTATCTTCGTAACTATCAATAACTATACTTACCCAGTCGCCATCTTCCTGATCGCGCCTCGAAAGCCGTTTGTTTATTTTATCAGGTTCGGTATCGTAAGCTTTTATGGCTACATAAAGATTGTCGTCGTCGTAAAGTATGGCAAAAGTGGTTTTTTGGCTTGGAAGCGTGTCTTCGTAAGGCTGAAACTGTGTAAAATCGCCACCCCAAGCAATTTGTTTCCAACAGCCATCGTCATGTTTGCCATCAATAACCGGTGGTTTGGTAGGCAACTTTTGTGTAGTATAGGTTTTATTTTGCGAAAAAGCCACTAATGGCAACAAAGCAAGTATAAATAGGGTAGTTCGCAAGGGCATGTAATTGTTTTTGACTATGACGTGAAATCACTCGAAATGTTACAAAGAAACAAAATTTACCTAAGTCAATTATGCTTTAAAACCTATAATCCGGTAGTAATATATAAATTCCATTTAACACTCGCCAACCTGTTTAAATCAGTCGGTCAAAAGGGATTGGGGAGTGGGGATTGGGGATTGGGGATTTCGGATTTCGGATTGGGGATTTCGGATTGGAGACAATAACCATTAACCCAATGACCAATAACCAATAACCATTTACGATTGCGGATTGCGGATTTCGGATTGTGGTTTGCGGATTGGAGACAATAACCATCAACACAGCAAACCAATAACCAATAACCATTTACATTTGCGGATTGTAGACAATAACCATCAACCTCTCAACCCATCAACCCAATAACCATTTACGATTTCACTGAAACAGCATGCCTTTCTACTGATTTGTTTGGCCGATATGCTTAATATATTTGTGTTTCATTATAGCAAAACTTACTTTTGTGATTGTAACATTGGCTTAGGGCTTTCACGAAATGAGGGACAAAATACTTAATATCCGGATTATCGAATTGGTTGTTTTTGTTGTGATCTGGATGGCCATTTTTTCGGTGCCGTTTTTCAACCAGCGGATATCCAACGAAGTAGATTGGGGAAAGGTATTGGGCGAATGGATCATGATGCTATCCTATCTGGTCATATTTTTGCTCAACACCCTGTTTTTTGTCCCGAAATTCCTTTTTCAAAAAAAATATCGTTCCTATCTTATTTTCACGCTTTTAGCCATCGTAACCGTTGTTGGTGCAACTGTTTTTGTAAGATTTTTGTTAACCCCTCCACGTCCTTTGGAAATGCCTCCCATGGATTTTGGGCCAGGGATGCCGCCAATGGAATTAGGGCCGGGAATGCCGCCACCCATGGGTTACAAACCCGTTGTAACTCTACCGCCTAAATCCATTTACATGGTTTTTATTGACAACCTCATACTTTCGTTGTTGGTGGTTGGTGTCGGGACTGCGATAAAAATGGTAGCTCAATGGCTGAACGAGGAAAACCGTCGCAAAGATTTGGAGAAAGAGCAATTGAAAACAGAATTGGCCTTGCTGCGCCACCAGGTTAGCCCACATTTTTTCATGAACACGCTCAACAATATACATGCTTTAATAGATATCAATGCCGAAGACGCAAAAAACACCATCATCCAACTTTCGACCATGATGCGCTATTTATTGTACGATACCGCCCACGGTAAAACAACATTGAAGAAAGAAATTGCGTTTATCGAAAGTTATATCACTTTAATGAAATTGCGGTTTCCAGAAAATGTGGTCGTTACTTTGTCCTTGCCAAAGAAAATCCTCGATATAGAAATCCCGCCCATGCTTTTTATTTCTTTCCTTGAAAATGCTTTCAAACATGGGGTTAGTTACAAGTCCGAATCGTTTGTTTTTTTTAAAATAGAACAAACCAGAAACCAGTTGGTTTCTAACATAAAAAACAGCAAACACTCTAACCTTGGGGTTTCCGAAGCTAGCTATTCGGGCATTGGTTTGACGAACATCAAAAAAAGCCTGAAACTCCTTTATGGAAACGATTACACATTAAACATCGTGGAAAATGAAAAGGAATTTGAAGTGCAATTAACAATTCCAGTTTATGACAATTAAATGTATAGCTATTGACGATGAGCCACTTGCGTTAAAACAAATAAGTGCTTACATCGAAAAAACACCTTTCCTTGAGTGCGTCGCATTTTGCAACAGTGCTTTTGATGCAATGGATTTTCTGGCCAATAACGATGTTGACCTCATGTTTGTGGATATAAACATGCCCGATTTGAATGGGATGGACTTTGTTAAATCGTTGTCGAAGAAGCCTCAGATCATATTTACCACCGCATACAGCGAGTACGCCATGGAAGGTTTTCAGGTTGATGCCATTGATTATATTTTAAAACCGATAAGTTATGCCATCTTTTTAAAATCGGCCACAAAAGCCAAAACCTGGTTTGAGCTTAACCACAAAGAAACTGAAACCATTCAAGCTACGCAGGACAGCCTTTTTGTGAAATCGGAGTATAAAATGGTGCGTATCTTTTTTTCTGAAATCAAATATATTGAGAGTTCCAACGAGTATATCCAAATACATCTTATTAACGATGAACCTGTTACAACATTAATTAGGTTAAAAGTAATGGAGGAACAGCTTCCAAAAGACAAATTTATGCGGGTCCACCGTTCATTTATTGTTAATCTCGACAAGATAAAAGTGATAGAGCGCAACCGAATTGTTTTCGACGGTTCTGTTTACATACCTGTTGGCGAACAGTATAAAGAAACCTTCCAGGCATTTGTTGACAAAACATTTTTGGTGTGAAAGAGTACCAGAAATCCAAAATTTCCTTTCGACTCCGAATAGGTTTACTCCAAACAGAAACCAGGCATTTTAACTTTATGAAAAATTTCATGTTGTAAAAAAACGTTTGTAATTTCGCATTGCAAAGTTTTTAGTACTGTTTATCAATACTTTGCTGATATTATTTTTTCGATTTTGTTTTTTTAGGCATCAAATGTGGTTTCTTATTGCTTTTTCAAGTTGTTTGCTTGGATTAATATCAAAGCTATCCCATTTATTGAAAAATGTTGCTTTAATAAATAACTTTTTTAGTCATTTAATATCGTAACTTTGAAGAAATAAAAATACAAGGACTTTGTTTCCTTTTTCCTTAAAAATAATAATATTCAATTCAACGAATACAAACCGCAAAAATGAGGTTTCAGTAAATTTATTTCAAGTTATACATCATATCACATTTCTTGGTAAAGACAAAAATGTCAACGTATAATACAGTAAACCAAAGCAATAAAAGTTAAAATGGGAATTAAAAACAAATTCTTTTTAGATGAGGGCCTGTTGGTTGATATTTCGACGGGTGATCTTACCCTTCAAGATTTGGGCGAATATCAGGAGAAGCTTAAAAAGGATGTAAGGTTACCTCTTGACTTCGACACTTGGGTGGCGCAGGCCAATTTAACGCCTTGAGAATCGCATAAACGGTACAAAAATTATTTTTTACGAGCGAATATTCAATTCTGATGAGCTCAACTGTGAAATGGGTGGCGCATTGTCGAAGTCAGGATAATATTCAATTCAACGAATACAAACCGCAAAAATGAGGTTTCAGTAAATTTATTTCAAGTTATACATCATATCACATTTCTTGGTAAAGACAAAAATGTCAACGTATAATACAGTA
>CAJAXK010000446.1 GCA_903946925.1 uncultured Bacteroidales bacterium
GAACTGAATACAATCAGTGAGAGGATTGCTGACAGCTAATGAGCAATGGTATCGGAATAAGGATTTTGGAGGGAATTATTCCGAAATTACCATTTTTCAACTGAACAATATCAGGCTATGTCCGACATTCAAACCGGGAAGAAAAACAGTTTCTACAAGTTTGGTATTTGTGCAGGATAGTTTGTGAGAGGGTTATTGTAAGGAAAAAACAAAGATATGAAAAAGTTGTAGCACGAAATAAGAAAAGGTAAAAACCGACTTGCTTTTAGTGTTGTTTTTAACAAAAAAAGCTGGTGTGCCCAGCTTAATTCATTTTAAAAACCCTAATATTGAGTCCACTCCGAAAAGTCTTTTTTTGCCACTAAGCCACTAAATCTCTAAGTTTCACAAAGTTTATAGTGCTGATTAACAATACTCTGTGTACCTCTGTGTCCTCTGTGCCTCCGTGGTTTTCTTTTTTTTAGGCTTTTCGGAGGAGACTCAATCTTTCAAAAATCCAAAGTGGGCTGCACAAACAACTCCAAGGTTTCCAATTGCAAGGCCATCAAATTCCCGTACCCAGGTTTATTGGCAAGGTAAACGCCGTTGTCGAGGTCAATAAACCTAAATGAGCTTGATTTTGCAGCTTCGTATATAAACTCAAGGGTAACAGGCAAATGGCCGTGAATGATTTTGCGGTCGCCAAGCTTTACAGGGTCAATTGCAAAGTCACGGATCCACATCATCGAAATTTTATCGCTAAAAATATCTTCGTTCGCAAAATTAAACCCTGCATGTACGATCAGGAATTTATCCCATTCCAGGTAATAGTCGAGCGATTCGATCCATTCGATGTATTTAACAGGTATATCAGTAACTTTTACAGCGGCAAAACTATCCATGGTCTGTTCGCCACCATAAAGCATCCACTGTTTATAGGTGTCTGATTTTAACCCCAAAACTTTCCGCATTCCTTTCTTCGATTCCTCTTCACGGTAAACCTTGGCCATGTAATCCTCGTGGTTGCCTTTCATTACTTTTATGGTATAGCCGCTTTCGCCTAATTTCCACAAGTAGTCGATTACGCCTTTGCTATCGGGGCCACGGTCAATAATATCGCCAACAAAAATCAGCGTATCACCTTTCCTCAACTCGATTAAATCATCAATAAGCGAGCGAAGTGTTTTCAGGCTGCCGTGTACATCGGCTATTACAAAGGTTCTCATTTTTTATTTCGGATTGCGGATTTTGGATTGCGGATTGGCCTTGAACTATTTTTATCTAAAGCTTTGATGTTGTGAAGTTGAAGTAGGTTTTTTTTGATTATTCCACTTCCGTGATTTGAAATATCCGGACGCTACTATTCAGTTATATTGTTTTTTGTATCTTGGCTAAAGCTATTAAACTTCATCCAACCAACATCCGACATCGCACATCAAACATCCGACCTTGAACATCCGACATCAAACATCCCACATCAAACATCCGGCATTCAGAAGAAAAACCTATTTCTTCGATTTTCCCTGATTGGCTACTTCGTCCATCAGTTTTTTGATTACTTCAGGGTCGCCAAGGAAATAGTCCTTCACAAAATTCAAGTCATCGTCGAACTCGAAAACATACGGGATTCCGGTTGGGAGGTTAAGGCTTACAATATCCTCATCGCTGATGCCTTTTACATGTTTTATTACTGCGCGGAGGCTGTTGCCGTGAGCAGCTACCAGAACCTGGTCCTGTTTGCGCAAGGATTCGCGGATTTCATTTTCCCAATATGGGACCATGCGGTTAACTGTATCTTTTAGCGATTCGGTAACAGGGGCTTCGTTGCCAATGGCTGCATATTTAGGGTCGAGGCGTGGGTTGCGCGCATCGTCGGCTGCCAGTTCGGCAGGAGGGATGTCGTAGCTGCGGCGCCATACCAAAACCTGTGCATCTCCATATTTTTCGGCGGTTTCGGCTTTGTTCAGGCCCTGAAGGTTTCCGTAATGTTTTTCGTTAAGCCTCCAGCTTTTTTCTACCTGTATCCACATCAGGTCCATTTCTTCCAACACAAGGTTAAGTGTTTTAATGGCACGTTTAAGGTACGAAGTGTAAGCAAGCCTGAAATCGAACCCGTTTTCTTTCAAAACCTTGCCAGCCTCGGTGGCTTCCTTTATCCCGCGTTCCGAAAGATCAACATCTGTCCAGCCTGTAAAACGGTTTTCTTTGTTCCATTCGCTCTCGCCATGGCGGAGAAGTACTAATTTTTTCATCGGTCTGTAATTTTATGAGTTTAAGTAACTGATTGTCAGCAATAATGTTTTAACACAAAACTTGTGCAAATGTATGGTTTTATTGCAAAGGGGCAAAGGTTTTTTTGGGATTGCGGATTTGGGAATGCGGATTGCGGATTGGGGATTTGGGATTGCGGATTGCGGATTGCAGTATGCGGATTGCGGATTGGCGCAAGGAACATTTGGGGTAAAAGATGATAGGCAAATTGAAATAATCCAATCTCGAAATTTCAAACCCCAACACACCAGCCTTCATCTTTTTTCTGCCCGGCCGCTCTTACATCAGGGATACCGTGCTAAAAAAACAAACCCATTTTTTTTATACAACACCGTCATTGCCGGAACTATATGCTTCCATTTATTGTATTCGGGTTCTTTTAAAACCAAATAAAACGGGCGGTCGATTTTTCCGGTAAGTAACCACATTGGGCGGGCCTTATCATCAGGCATCTTTTTTCTATAAAAAAGTGGGGCATAACTGAAATATCCTGAATTCAGCACATAACATTTCTCCGTTGCTTTCGATTTATAAAAATCAATTACTGCCCGTTGCGAATATTGCTCAATCCGGTAAGGGAAAATAATAATAACTAATGCGACAAAAAGTGTTGTGGACCCAAAAAGTAGTTTCAAGCCATTGCCAACCATCTGCCGGTTTACCAGAATAACTGTTAGGATAACTGCACAAAGGAGCATCAATCCAATTATCCACTCCAAACCTGTCCAGTTTACGTTCGCTTGCAAATTGGCAATTGCAAAATCATCTTTTATCAGGCCCGAATTTATTATGCTGCCCTTAAACCTTTCAACCAATGGCAGTAAAGTAACAACCATAGCAAACAATGAGGCAAACACAATTAACAGAAAGCTTAGCCATTTAGGCCAGCGCAATGTTTTATTTAGCAAATCGTTTATTGCCACGGCAGCCATAAATGTAATAGGGAAATAACAAAGCGAACTGTAATGCACAATCTTGGTTTTTACAATTGAGAAAAGCACAAGCACCACCCAGAAAAGTATGAGCATTAAACCGTGGAATTGATGTTGTTCCTGGGTTTGCCCTTTTTGCCGTTTTAACCTTAAAAGTGCGAATAATGATGCAGGGAAAACGCCCACCAACAGCACGATAAAATGATAGCTCCAATGCCCGCCATGCCCGGCATCGGGGATGGTAAACAAACGGATTTGGTACATGATAAATTTCCAAACCATGTTGCCATGGCCGGTTAAAATCTGTATTGCAAACCACGAACCACCCACCACAACTGCAAAGAGCAGGAATATTAAAATGTCGTTGAAACGAAGTTTATAGATAGGCTCTGGTTTGGGATCGGATTTTTTTAATTTAACAAGCCTGAGCATGTAAGGAAGGTAGGCTATGGCGAAAACCAAACCCAAAATAAGCAAAGCTGTTGGCCCTTTGGTAAGGATAGCTAAACCTGTAAATACTCCCGACAAGGCGGCATACAGGTATCGTTGTTTGTAAGTAGGTTGGTTGTTAACATTATGCACCTGCATAAAAAACCAAACCGCAACAAAAATCAACAAATTAAACCAAGGGTCGATAATCCCTGAACGGAAATACAAATGAGGTAAAACACTTCCGATATAAGCAATTACCCACCACATGCCAAAACGTTGGTTGTAAATCCTTTTTCCAATAGAAAAAATTACCAGCAACGACACCACACCGCAAATAGCATCAGGGAAACGTGCGGCAAACTCGTTAATGCCAAAGGTTTTCATGCTTAAAACCTGCATCCAGATAAACAAAGGCGGCTTTTCCCAAAAAGGTTTGAAATCAATTTGTACGCTTATAAAATCGTTTGTAACAATCATTTCGCGGGCACATTCGGCAAAATTGATTTCATCCCAGTCGAACAGGTGTACCCCTCCAACAAAAGGTATAAAAAGTAACGAAGCCACTATTACAATTATAATTTGTAATGTATAGCCTTTTAAAATTTGAGATTTCACTTGCACGATTTTCACCAAAATTAAACAAACATTCCAATTGTGCCAATACCACGTATAAAATGTGTTTTTGCAATTATATTATCATCTCAAAATCAGAGATATGCAATATTTTATTTTTGTTAATTGTTTTTTTTATAGATTTACACATTCAAAAACCCTCTGCCAGCAAGGCAAAATTGCAGGAAAATGGTTGCATCCAGCAAAACACAATTTTTAGCAACTTTATTTTTCAACCAATTGAAGTTTCGTGTAAAAGCCTTGAATGGTGTTTTTTTTGAATGGCACAAATAATAAAAATCAATCTTACTAAAGTTGTTGGGAAATGGGGGAAAAAGTAAAATTCAGGAAACCGATTTTTTACAAGGTTTTATACACTTTTGTGTCGTGGCTGCACAGGCTCTATTACCGGCAGTTTACTGTTGTTGGAGCCGGTGAAATCCCTGCTGATACCCCGGTGATTTTTGCACCCAACCATCAAAATGCACTTATGGATGCGCTTGCTGTATTGTTTGCGGCACGGCGTCCTGTGGTTTTTTTGGCAAGGGCCGATATTTTCAAGAAACCATTTATTGCCAAAATCCTGAATATTATCAAGATGCTTCCAATATACAGGATTCGTGATGGTTACGATTCTCTCGACCGCAACCAGGAAGTTTTTGACAGTACGGTTGAAGTGCTTAAATCGAAAATGCCTTTGTGCATTTTGCCCGAAGGCAACCACGAAGGAACCAAACGGCTCCGCCCTTTGAAAAAGGGGATTTTTCGCATAGCTTTTCAATCCGAAGAAAGTACCTCGTTCAACTTAAACCTGCATATTGTTCCAGTTGGCCTCGATTATTCCGATTATTTTAATCCAGGTGCTGATTTAACAGTGGTTTTCGGTACGCCCATCCGCATAGCCGATTATGCCGAAAGTTATCGTGACAACGAGCCAAAAACCATCAATGCCATAATGAAGGTTTTGGCGGAAAACATGCGCAGCGTAATGATCCACATCCCCGAAGAACATTACGCCCTCACCAGCGAAATATGCGAAATGTATGCGCCTAATGTTTGGGATACCCGTAACATAAAACGCGAGCCTTTCAACAAACTAAAAATAAAACAGTACATAATCCAGAAAGTAACCGAAGCTTTTGGGCAGGACCCGGCAAAGGCTGTTGGGCTTAGCTCATCGCTTTCGGATTATAACCACAAATTGAAAAAACTTGGGTTGAAAGATTGTTTTTTTCAGGAAAAGCAGCCTGGCTTTTTTTCTATTTTGCTCGAAACCTTGCTTACTGTTTTGTTGCTCCCAATACATGTTTACGGGCTTGTGCTTAACTATATCCCGTATAAAATCCCGATTTTGGTAGCAGCCAAAATAAAAGACAAGCATTTTCAAAGCTCCATACAATTTGGTATCGGGATTTTGTTGTTCCCTATCTACTATTTAATACTTATTGCTTTGTTCTGCCTATTTGCCGATGGTACTTTGACCAAATTGATTTTTGGCGTTTCGCTGCCATTAACTGCTTATTTTGCTTTTTACAACTATGCGCATTTAGTAAAACTGAGGCTTAAACTTCGTTTTTTCGTCCTCAAATTTACCCATCCCGAGCAATACAAAAATATAAGCAACAACAGGGAATCCATAATCAACCAAATAAAACTAACCATTAACAGCTAACCAAATGAAGAAACCCCTACTCTTGATTTTAGTTTTTACAGCCGTATCCTTTTTTAGTTTTTCGGTTTCGGCCCAAGATGAAAAGGAAAAGAAAACAGCCAAAATCCCAACAGGATTGTCGTTTGGGGCATTGCCTACCATCACTTTTGATGCCGATATGGGGTTTCAGTATGGCGGCTTGGTGAATTTGTACGATTATGGCGATGGCAGCATTTATCCTGGGTATAAACACTCGGTAAAGCTCGAAATTAGCCGTTATACAAGGGGGTCGGGCATAAACCAGCTTTTCTACGATTCAAAGTATTTATTGCCCCACAAAATAAGGGTAACTGCCGACGTAAGCTATTTAACCGAGAAAGGGCTTGATTTTTATGGGTTTAACGGTTATCAAAGCAAATACAATGCTGCATTTGTTGACGATTCTGATCCTGATTATATTACAAGGATGTTTTACAGGCACGAGCGAAAGCTTTTCAGGTTTACAACCGATTTGCAAGGCAAACTCAGTGGTGAGCATTTACGTTGGGTTGGTGGATTTGCAATCATTTCGGTAAAAGCTGACACAATAAACATTACGGAATTAAATAAAAAGAAAGATGATGACGAAAAGTTGCCTTATGTTAAAAATCTGTATGATAAATATATAGATTGGCATATATTGAACGATAAAGAAAAAGATGGCGGAAGCGCTAATTTCTTCAAACTTGGCCTTGTTTACGATACCCGCGACAAGGAAGGCAGCGCGACCAAAGGTATTTGGAGCGAGGCACTCTTGGTATATTCGCCAGGATTTTTCTTTAACCCCGAATTTTCGTTTACCAAACTAATCCTTATACACAGGCAGTATTTTACACTTATCCCCAAAAAGCTTACCGTGGCTTACCGGCTTGGTTATCAAGGAACTATTGGCGGAACAGCACCGTTTTATTTTGAGCCTTACATGATTTCGTCGTATTCGTCGGCAACCAAAACCGATGGGCTTGGAGGCGCGAAAAGCCTGCGTGGTATTTTGCGCAACCGTGTGGTTGGCGATGGCGTAGCTTATGGAAACCTGGAAGTGCGCTGGAAATTCCTGCAAACACATTTAGGAAAAGCCAATCTCGATTTCTCGCTCAATGGCTTTGCCGATGCAGGAATGGTTGTTAAACCTTTTGAAATGGATTTAAGTCAAATTACCCCCACCGAACGCGACCAATACTTTGATTCAAGTTATGCTGAAAGCGACAAACTCCATCCTGCCGCTGGGGCCGGGCTTCGTATTGCGCTGAACGAAAACTTTATTCTTGCCATTGACTATGGGCTTGCATTTAACAAACAAGATGGCGCCAAAGGCTTGTATATAAGCGTTGGAAATTTGTTTTAAACAAACCAATTAAAGTTAAAAAGCCCCACAACGTATAGTTGATGGGGCTTTTTGCTTGGAATGATTGAGTCCACTCCGAAAAGTCTTTTTTTTGCCACTAAGGCACTAAATCTCTAAGTTTACTCATAATTGCTTGTTTTAAAGGAATTCGTGATATCGCTTCGCTAAGTTCACAAAGTTTATAGAGCTGATTAACAACACTCTGTGTGCCTCTGTGTCCTCTGTGCCTCCGTGGTTTTCTTTTTTATGAGGGTTTTCGGAGGGGACTCAATGATTTAGTTGTTCAATATCAAAAATTGAAAATGGGAATCAGTCCAAAAACGTCAAATCATTATTGTCGCTATCCAGTTTGTTGTTGGTTTTGGATGTGTTGAAAATATGGTACATAATCACGCCAACCCCTAATATGCTGATAATCATTAACCAAATTTCGTTGCCTGTACCAAAGTTTTCGGCATTGGTATCCATAATGCCTTTCCTGAAAAGGAATTCCACAACCACCGAAAGCAAATTGTTGGCTAAATGTGCTGCAATGGGCAGCCACAAACTGCCACTCCAAAAAAACAGGTACCCGAAAACTGCGCCCAACAAGAACCGGGGCAGAAACCCATAAAACTGCAAGTGAATTGCCGCAAATATAAATGCTGAAATAAAAACAGCAAGGTGTATGCTATTAGTCCATCTCCTGAACAACCCAGCTAAAACTCCCCTGAACAACAATTCTTCGGCAAAAGCCGGCAATAATGCAATCATAAAAATATTTATGGCCAACCCGCCTACACTTGTTGTTGCAAGAAATGCTTCAGTAATAAGTTCGCCCTGTATTTCTGAATTTTTCATCCATTCTTCAATAAACGAAAGCCATTCGGGCAAAGCAAGCATGGCGTTAATTTCACCGGTAAGGCCAATCAAGGGTTGAGCAAGCAGTACCAAAACGATAGAAAGTGCAACTAAAATTGGTGGACCTGGCTTGTTAAAAACTGACAGTTTTTCATCATCGGGCGTTACAAACCAAAGGTAAACCCATGCCGGAAGCAACAGCCCGCCAGCCATATTCATTATCTGCAAAACCTTCATTGCAGAAACAACGGAAGGGTTGTTGTAGTCGGGCGAAGTTAATAAGTCCAGTATTCCAGAACCATAAAAAGGGACAAGCAGCAATATGCCAAACAGTGTGGAAAACAGCATAAAGCCAAGCACTAAGGTGATAAGCAAAACCAGCCGGTTGAGATTTGAAATATAACTGTAAATTCCTCTGAGCATGTGATTCAATTTATGGCAAAAGTAAACATTATGGAATAAATGTATCAGGCATGATTTGTTACTAATTTTGCCGTTTATAAAAGCACACTGATGATAATCGGAAAAACTGACCTTGAGAAATTCCCTGTAATCCTTGCACCCCTCGAAGATATTACTGATTCAGCTTTCCGCACGGTTTGCCGCAACCATGGTGCCGATTTGGTTTACACCGAATTTGTTTCATCCGAGGCACTTATTAGGTCGGCAGTAAAAAGCAGCAACAAAATGCAGTTCGATGAAACCGAACGTCCGATTGGGATTCAAATTTTTGGGAATAACCCGGAAGCAATGAAAAATGCGGCTCTGTTGGCCGAACAGAACAATCCTGAACTGATTGATATAAATTTTGGTTGCCCCGTGCGCAAAGTAGCCATGAAAGGTGCCGGGGCTGCATTGCTGAATGATATTCCTCTTATGGTTTCAATTACCCGCGAAGTGGTAAATGCAGTTAAACTGCCGGTTACGGTTAAAACGCGATTGGGTTGGGACGAGAACAGCAAAGTTATTGTTGATGTTGCCGAAAGGTTGCAGGATGTTGGCATACAAGTTCTTACAATTCACGGACGAACCCGTGCCCAAATGTATTCGGGTTTTGCCGATTGGACTTTGATCGGCGAAGTGAAAAACAACCCGCGGATGAATATCCCCATAATTGGGAATGGAGATATTGATTCTGCCTCCAAAGCAATGCAAATGTTTGACAGATATGGAGTTGATGCAATAATGATCGGTAGGGCAGCCATCGGAAACCCATGGATTTTCAACCAGGTAAAAACTTATATTAACGAAGGCATAATTTGCCCGGAACCTCAATTGCCCGAACGGATTTCTGTCGCATTGTCGCATCTCAAGTTGGCTATTTCCAAGAAAGGTGAACACAAAGGCATTATCGAAATGCGGAAACATTATGCAGGGTATTTTAAAGGCCTTCCGGGATTCAAAAAAATAAGATTGGAAATATTGACCCGACAGAGTTTTAGTGAAGTAGAAGCCATTCTTTTAGGGTTGCTTTAGTTTTTCTTGTTTTAGTATTTTTCGTCCCAAAATGGGAATTGTACGCAATTTTTGATTTACTTTGCCATCTTTCCTTTTCTGGGAATCCTATATCCAATTGCTTGTTCTATGGAAACATTTAAAATTTTTGTTGTCGAGGACGACTTCTTGTATGCAAAGGTGCTTTCGTATCATTTGTCGCAAAACCCTGATTATGAGGTTACAGTATTTAACTCGGGCAAAGAGTTGTTGGCTAATCTTTACAAGGGCGTTTCGGCAATATCGCTCGATTATAACCTGCCCGATATGAGCGGGTTCGAGGTTTTGAAACGTATCAGGGAGTTTGACCCTGAACTGCCGGTAGTTATTGTTTCCGGTCAACAAGATATTTCCACGGCGGTTGAACTACTAAAAAAAGGGGTTTATGATTATGTGCTGAAGGATCAGGATACAAAAGACCGGGTGTGGTCAGCCATGCGTAATATCAAGGAAAATTTCAACCTCAAACAACGCATCTCGAATCTTGAGGATGAAATAGGAAAAAAATACGAATACAACAAGCTTATTAAGGGTGACAGCGTTGCAATCAACGATGTTTTCAGGTTGATGGAAAAAGCCACAAAAACCAATATCACTGTTTCGGTACATGGCGAAACAGGAACTGGTAAAGAGTTGGTGGCTAAAGCTATACATTTCAATTCGAAACGAAAAAGCAAGCCATTTGTGCCTGTTAACGTTACAGCTATCCCCCGCGAACTTATTGAAAGTGAAATGTTCGGACATGAAAAAGGTTCCTTTACAGGAGCCAATGCCATGCGGATCGGACGATTTGAGGAAGCTAATGGTGGCACGATTTTTCTGGATGAAATTGGGGATATGGACCTCAATATGCAGGCAAAACTATTAAGGGTTTTGCAGGAAGAAGAAGTGGTAAGGGTAGGGTCCAACAAATCCCTAAAACTGGATGTGCGCGTAATTGTGGCCACACATAAAAACCTGCTTGACGAAGTTAAAAAAGGGAATTTCAGGGAAGATTTGTACTACAGGCTTTTAGGCTTAACCATAGATTTGCCACCTTTGAGGCTCCGTGGAAATGATATTTTTCTCTTGGCCAGGTTTTTTGTTGACGAATTTTGCCAGAAAAACAGCATGGAAAAGCTTATGATTTCGGCTAATGCCATGGAGAAACTCCGCAAGTATCCATTTCCTGGCAACATACGTGAATTGAAAGCAATTGTTGAACTTGCGTCGGTTATGACCAATACGGACACCATTCAAGCCGATGACATTAAACTGCCCAGCACTTCAAGCGTTTTCGATTTGGCAAACGAGGATGCAACGCTCGACGATTATATCAAAAAAATAATTATCCATTACCTGGGAAAATACGATAACAAAGTACGGCTTGTAGCTGAAAAATTAAATATTGGTAAAACAACAATTTATAGGATGCTCAAGGACGAAGGCCACACGCTTTTGTAGCAATTTGCCCACCAACTATTACAATTAACCAATAACCAATAACCGAATAACCATTAACTACCCACCAGCCCTAAGTAAACCATTTACAAAGTAACCCGTTACATCGTTTTCACCTGTAATATGGATTATGTTAATGCCCAAACCTGCGGCAGACTCAATATTTGCCAATGAATCATCAATAAAAACAGTCTTGGAAGGTTCAATCCCTAGATCTTCGATTACATATGAATAAATACTGGTATCGGGTTTATGCAAGCCAATTTCGTACGAAAGGAATAGTTTGTCAAATAAATCAATCATTTGGATATTATAATTTTCGAAAAACTCCTTTGTATAATGCCAAAAATGGATAATATTTGTGTTCGACAATAAATATACCTTGTAGTTTTTTTGCAACTGTTGCAACAATTGCACCCTCACCAAAGGGAAATCGAGGAGAAGTGTATTCCAGGCGGCATCAATTGCCGTATTATCTAGATTTGTTTCCATTATTCGGTTCAATTCAAGCCTGAATTGGGTAGGGTTGAGTCTTCCGGTTTCAAATTTCTCGAACACATTCTCTTTTGCAAGCCTTCCTGTTAAAGTTTCTTTGTCTATCCCACTCAGTTTTTCAAATTCGAGGAGTGATAGTAAAGGGTTGATATTCAGTAAAACACCACCTAAATCGAATATGATGTTCTTGATTTCAGAAGAGGGAAAAGGCGTCATAAAAAAAATATTTGCATTAAGCGGTTAAATTTGAATGCAAAAGTGTAAATTTGCAGCCTTAAAACCAACATTAGAAGCAATTTTAGTGAAAGGGCCTATAGCTCAGATGGTTAGAGCAACTGACTCATAATCAGTAGGTCCCTGGTTCAAGTCCAGGTGGGCCCACAAATTTCAAGGCTGATTCTTTCGGGAGTCAGTCTTTTTTTTTGTGCCTCATTTTTATTAACTGAACCAATACCATACATTTATTGTTTTAATTTTACACTTTCAAAAAAACAACAACCATGAGAATCATGCATACTCAGAAGAAAACCACTTTATTCAATTACTTTCTGGTAATAATTTTACTTTCAAGCCTATTTGTTGTACAAGGGTGCAAAAAGGATACCACGGTTGAAGAGCCAGCAAATGAAGTCTTGGCTTCGTACCAAAAAATACTAACTTATAATATTGAAACAATAAAGCAACAGATTGGAGCCTTTCAAAGCCTGTATCCTGAAGCATCTTCGATTGTTAACAATACTGCTTATGGGGTTGACGTATATACTGTTACCTATAAAACTATGTACAAAGGCGAATCCGTTGTGGCTTCAGGATTGGTGTGCCTACCTAAAACATCGGGATCATTTCCGATAATTAGCTTCCAGAATGGCACCAATACTTCGAAAGCTGATTGCCCAAGCAAAAATCCAACAAGTTATTATTATTCACTTATGGAATACATGGCAGGTAATGGTTATATCATCGCTTTTCCTGACTATATAGGTTTCGGCGCATCGGCACAATTCCTTCATCCATATTATGAAAGGGAAACTACCGATCGGGCTGTGATTGATATGATCAGGGCTTGCCAGGAATTGCTCAGTGAAAAAGATATACAAGTAAAAGCAAGTGGTGAGCATTTCCTAATGGGCTACTCGCAAGGGGGTTGGGCAACCCTTTCGGGGCTTAAAACTATTGAGGAAAGTTACAAAACTACAATTCCTGTAAAAGCAACTTCATGTGGCGCAGGTGCTTATGATATGTCAGCAATGTCAACCTATGTTTTGTCGCAGTCGGTTTTTCCCGGCCCATTGTACCTCCCATATTTCATTTACTCTCAGCAATTGTTCGGTGCCCATAGCGACCCACTTGGCAAATTTTTCAACCAACCTTATACTTCCAGAATTCCTGAACTTTTCAATGGAAATTATACAAATACCCAGGTGGATGCCCAGCTCAACGATACACTTGTTAAACTCCTGACAAGTAATATGATTTCGGGTTTTAGCACTGGCGCTGATTTTGCACAACTGCGTTCGTTAATGGTTAAAAATAGTGTAACAGCTTGGATGCCAACATCAAAAATCAACTTTTACCATGGAACTGCCGACCTTAATGTTCCTCCTGTTCAGTCACAGCTTATCTACAACAGTTTCCAAAGTCTTGGGGTTTCACAGGATAAAATCCAGCTTATCAGCTTACCCGGCACCGATCACGAATACAGTTTGTTGCCTTGGGGACTAAAAACAATTAATTGGTTTAACGAACTGAAGAAATAAGCCCGTTTAGAGGATATTTGTTTTTCGACCGAGCCAATTACCTGAACGGAACATTCCAAAAAATGATCCGCATTATCAGGTGCGTTTTAATCAATTTGTGTTTTTTACTAATTTGGCGAAACCACATTGGGGAAACATTTAAAGTGTCAGCGTTTCATACCTTTTACACCACCCTGCAAATTGATTGAAAAAGCAGTCAAATCTACTTTTAATTCTATTTTTTTCGATTGAATTATAGTACAATAATTGCTTGTTGAAAGTACATTCAACAGTCCGGTAGAACCTCTTCCCTGCCATAATGGCTATTCAATTCGATTGGCAGATTTTTTGATTAACAAAAAACATAATTTGTCAAATTATCATCAGGTGATGAGTTGATGAAGTGTAAGTCATTTGTAACCAATGATAAACGAAAAATAGAAAAATGTTTAACCGCATGAAAAATAAGAAGAATACAGAAAAATCCGACGAAACCCCAGTTGAAGGACAAACTACTGACAATATTGCAGAACCTAATGCCGTTCCTTCAACCGAACCGCAGGAGCAGGAAGTTTCAGTTCCCAAAACATATACGGAAGAAGAATATCAGCTAAAAGTAAACGAGCTTAACGACAAATTCCTGCGTTTGTATTCCGAATTCGACAATTTCCGCAAACGTTCGTTAAAAGAGAAAATTGACATGAGCCGCACAGCTTCTGAGGAGGTGATAAAGGATTTGTTGCCTGTGCTGGATGATTTTGATAGGGCAATTGCATCAATGAAAGATACCAACAAAGTGGAAGCGGTGAAAGAAGGCGTGGAATTGATACATGCAAAAATGAAAAGCATTTTCACGGCAAAAGGGATTAAGGAAATTAAAAGTGTTGGCGAAAATTTTGATACCGATTTCCACGAAGCGATAACAAGCATCCCTGCCTCGACCGAAGATATGAAAAACAAAGTGGTTGACGAAATACAGAAAGGATATTTGCTTCACGATAAGGTTATACGTTTTTCCAAGGTTATAACCGGCAGCTAAAATTAATTAGCGTACCATCTAAAAGCTCAATCATACCATAAACACACCAAAAGTAAAGCAGTGACAAAACGAGATTATTACGAAATACTTGGCGTAACGCGCAATGCCGACGATGCCGAATTGAAAAAGGCTTATCGCCAGATGGCATTAAAATATCATCCCGATAAAAACCCAAACAATAAAGAAGCTGAGGATAAGTTTAAAGAAGCTGCCGAAGCTTACGAGGTATTGAGCGATGGCGAAAAACGCAAAAGGTACGATCAGTTTGGTCACGATGGCGTGAAAAATGGAGGTGGCTTTGGTGGTGGTGGAATGAATATGGACGATATTTTCAGCCATTTCGGTGATATTTTCGGTGGAGCTTTTGGTGGCGGTTTTGGTGGCGGACAGCAACGTGGCGGGCGTAGGGTTAATCGCGGCACTAACTTGAGGGTTAAAGTTCGTTTAACACTGGAAGAGATCAATACCGGCGTAGAAAAAAAGATAAAAGTCAACAAATATATACCTTGTAGTTACTGTAAAGGCTCGGGTGCCGAAAATTCCTCATCATTCTCAACATGCTCCACTTGCCGCGGCACCGGACAGGTAACACGGGTTACGAACACTTTTCTGGGACAGATGCAGACCAGTTCTGTTTGCCCTGCATGTAGCGGCGAAGGCCAGATTATCCAGCATAAATGTGTGCATTGTGCCGGAAATGGCGTGGTTAAAGGCGAGGACGTAATAAGCATTGATATTCCGGCAGGTGTTTCCGATGGCATACAGCTTTCGGTAAACGGAAAAGGAAACGCGGCTGCCAGGAGTGGCGTTCCCGGCGATTTGATCATTCAGATTGAAGAAGCGCCGCACGAAAACCTTCACCGCGAAGGCAATAATTTGCTTTACGATTTGTATATCAGTTTTCCTGATGCTGCCTTGGGGTGTTCGGTCGATATACCCACACTCGAAGGCAAAGCGAGGATAAAAATTGATGCAGGTACGCAAGGTGGACGCATGTTAAGGCTCAAAGGCAAAGGGCTTCCATCAATAAATTCGTATGGCAAAGGCGATTTGCTCGTTACCATAAATGTTTGGACACCACGTAACCTCAGCCGCAGCGAGAAAGAAATAATGGAAAAACTTCAATCGGCAGAAAACTTTAAACCCCAGCCCGGTGCCCGCGACAAAGGCTTTTTCGACAGGATGAGGGAGTATTTTCAATAACAGAATTGTAACCCACAAATAATGAGTTTTTTATAATTGATCAAATAGTTTTTTAAAATCCAATGGATAAAATTACTTTTGTGCCCAATTACCTCAGCTAACCAACCCTAAAAAGCAGCCTTTATTTATTTAAAGGTTGCTTTTTTGTTAAATTTCACTAAATAAAAACTTAAAACCACTTTATTTGTAATTTTACCTCATTTCCGAAACCTTTAAGCATTAATTTAACTTTAACCAGAAACAGTTTCCGGTTTATTGAGTAACAGAAAAAAGTGTAAAGTGCAAAAGTTTTACAAGTGGTTTTATTTAACTCGCCAGAAGTTTTATAATCAAGGTTGTTAAAATACTGGCATAAATTGGATCCCAAATTTCAACCCTTTCTCCCTTTTGCCTTCTTTCTTTGCCCTTTAACCTTTGCCCTTTAACCTTTTCCTTTTAACCTTTGCCCTTTTACCTTTTGACTCAAAATTGCGGAGCTCCCTCAAAATCCGTGGCCAAAATAAATCTCAATTAAAAAGATTAAGCCTAATGATCCTTCAAATAAATTCAGTTACCAAAAAATTTGGCGACTTCACTGCTTTAAACAAAGTGAGCATTGATGTTCCTGAAAACAGTATTTTCGGGCTCCTTGGTCCAAATGGAGCCGGAAAAACAACTTTAATCCGGATAATCAACCAAATTACCGGCCCCGACACTGGCGAAGTGATATTTAATGGCAAGCCTTTAAATCCCGACCATATTTCTATGATCGGATACTTGCCCGAGGAAAGGGGCTTGTACAAAAAAATGAAAGTTGGCGAGCAGGCATTATATCTTGCCCAGCTCAAAGGCCTGAGCCATAATGAAGCCCGTAAACGGCTCAAAAAGTGGTTCGAGAAGTTTGAAATTGAGGCTTGGTGGGATAAAAAGGTGGAAGAACTCTCAAAAGGAATGCAGCAGAAAATACAGTTTGTGGTAACAGTTGTCCATGAGCCAACATTGCTTATTTTCGATGAGCCTTTCAGCGGTTTCGACCCAATAAATGTTAACCTGTTGCGCGACGAAATCCTCGAACTTCGTAAAAACGGTTCAACTATTATATTTTCTACCCACAACATGGCATCGGTCGAAGAACTATGCGACAACATTGCATTGATAAATAAATCTGAGAAAATATTAGACGGCCCGGTAAACGAGATACGCCGAAAATACTCGACCAACAGCTACCAGATGCAATACCGCGATTTTACCGGAACACCTTATCAACTACACGAGGCCGGAATAGATGTACTGAATTCTTCGTTCGATAACGGAATTTGTACAGCTACCTTCCATTTGTCAGGCTCCAAAGGGCCAAATGACCTGTTAACAACAATGTTGCCGCATGTAAATATAATTTCGTTCAACGAATTGATACCTTCGATGAACGATGTTTTTATTTCGACCGTGAATGCCGAAAATGCAAACCTAATCCTGGAATCCTGAAAACTTATACCATGAACAAGATTTTCCTAATCATTCAGCGCGAATACCTTACCAAGGTCAAAAAAAAGTCATTTATTGTAATGACCATCCTGGGCCCAATACTGATGGCTTCTTTGTTTATCATGCCGGTTTACCTTGCCAGCCGGCAGGACGATAAACAGCTAATCAGCGTATTGGACGAAACAGGTTTGTTTTTCAGTAAGTTCGAAAACAACGAGAATTATACGTTCGTTCCTGTGACAGGAGGCATCCAGGAAAACAAAGACACCTTGATGAAACATGGCAATTATATGTTGCTGCACATTCCGGCCACCAAGTTAAATATACCCGATAATGCGATTATATATTCAGATAAACAGCCAACCCTTAACATGAAGGGCTATATTTCGGGAATAATGAGCCGTGTGCTTGAAAAACAAAAGCTCTCAGCCGAAATCCGAAAGGAAATCTTGAAGAACACACCTAATTATCAACCGGGAAACGATACCTCGGCAGAGGATCTGATGAGCGAAACGATTTTGAAAAATATCCGTACCGATGTAAAAATAACAACCTATAAAACCGATGAAGGCGGGGCCGAACAGAAAAGCTACACCGAAGTAACCATGATTGTGGGTTTGGTAGCAAGCATAATGATTTATATGTTCATTTTTATGTTTGGCGCACAGGTTATGCGAGGCGTTATTGAGGAAAAAACCAATAGAATTATCGAAGTAATTGTTTCGTCGGTAAAGCCTTTTCAGCTTATGATGGGCAAAATAATTGGTGTCGCATTGGTTGGCCTTACCCAATTCCTGCTTTGGATTGCATTTACTTTTATCATCATAACAGCCGTACAAACTGCATTTCCTCAGCAATTTAAGAAAACACAGGCCGAGCAGGTGAAAATATCGGGAAACAGTGTTGCATTGCCAAACGAAGCAGCCCCAGTAGCCCAAAATTCCATTTCCGCGGATACAGGTAACGAAAAAGTGAACGAGATTTTTGAAGCGTTTTCATCAATCAATTTACCTGTTATGATCATGTCGTTCTTTTTCTATTTCCTTTTTGGCTACCTGCTTTATGGGGCTTTATTTGCCGCTATAGGTTCGGCTGTTGACAACGAAACGGATACCCAGCAATTCATGCTTCCGGTAACTGTGCCTCTAATTCTTTCAATCGTAGTAGCACAAACAGTTATACAAAACCCTGAAAGTCCTTTGGCTTTCTGGATGTCAATAATTCCGCTCACATCTCCGGTAATTATGATGGTACGCATCCCTTTCGGTGTTCCAACCTGGGAAATTGTACTTTCTATCGGTTTGTTGATTCTTGGTTTCCTTGGAGCCACTTGGCTTGCAGCAAAAATTTACCGAACCGGTATCCTGATGTATGGAAAAAAATCAAATTATAAGGAACTTTGGAAATGGATCCGGTATAAAGGGTAATTAATTTGAAAATGAGTTTATTTGAAAATGAGATAATTTGAGGATGTGAGGATTTGAGGATGTGGAAATGTGGAAATGTGGAAATTTGGGGATGTGGAAATGAGATAATTTGAAAATTTGGAAATGAGATAATTTGAGGATGTAGGGATTTGAGGATGTGGAAATGAGATAATTTGATGATGTGGAAATTTGATAATATGGAAATTTGATAATGTGGGGATGTAATTATTTGAAAATGCGATGCACTGAACTATGGTTGATGAGCTTTTCGTCGAAACAAGTCGAAGTGTAGGGATTTGAAAATGCTATGATTCTTGCGAAGTCAAAATGAAACTTTAGAATGACCACCAATCAACCACCAATCAACCACGAATCAACCACCAATGACCACCGAATGACCACCGAATGACCATCAATGACCACCGAATGACCACCAATGCCCCCCAATAACCAATCTTTAACCAACAACAAATGGCAAGAATCCTTATAATCGACGACGAAAGAGCTATACGGAATGCTTTACGCGAAATTCTGGAATATGAAAAATATCAGGTTGATGAAGCTGAGGATGGTCCTTCAGGAATTGATTGGGTTAGCAAAGAAAGTTACGATGTAATACTTTGCGACATAAAGATGCCCAAAATGGATGGTATCGAAGTACTGGAAATTATTCAAAAAACAACTGATGCGCCGGTTGTGATGATTTCGGGGCATGGGACTATAGAAACCGCTGTGGAGGCTATCAGAAAAGGAGCTTACGATTTTATTGCCAAACCATTGGATTTGAATAGGTTGTTGATTACCTTGCGAAATGCGATGGATAAATCGCGATTGGTAACCGAAACCAAAGCTCTAAAACGGAAAGTCAGCAAACAATACGAAATGGTTGGTGAATCAGCAGCAATCTCTAAAATTAAAGATATGATAGAGCGGGTAGCACCTACCGATGCCCGTGTGCTGATTACTGGTGAAAGTGGCACAGGTAAAGAACTGGTAGCCCGTTGGATGCACGAAAAAAGCAACCGTGCTGAAGGTCCGTTTGTGGAAGTAAATTGCGCCGCCATCCCTTCGGAATTGATTGAGAGTGTGCTTTTTGGCCACGAAAAAGGCTCATTCACCTCGGCAATAAAGCAGCGAAAAGGCGATTTTGAACAAGCCAATAACGGCACCATTTTTCTCGATGAAATAGGCGATATGAGTCTTTCGGCACAAGCAAAGGTTTTGCGCGCATTGCAGGAAAACAAGATAATGCGCGTTGGTGGCGAGAAGGAAATCCCTGTTAATGTGCGCGTGTTGGCAGCAACCAATAAAAACCTGCTCGACGAAATACAAAACAAAACTTTCCGCGAAGACTTATACCATCGCCTGAGCGTAATACTTATCAAAGTCCCTTCGCTCAACGAACGTGAAGACGATATCCCCATGCTGGCGAACTACTTTGTTGAGCAAATTTGTGAAAACAATGGCCGCCCACTGATAGAGTTTACCGAAGAAGCCCTCGAAGAATTAAAATCCATTAAATGGACAGGCAACATCCGCGAACTCCGTAATGTAGTCGAAAGGTTGGTGATACTTTGCGATCAGATAATCACGAAAGAGGATGTGCTAATGTATGCTCAGCCGGGGAAAAGAGGTTGAGGTATTGGTTGATTATAATTGACTTGGACATTACGATATTCGCCACCGATTAAAAAATCCAATAAATTCGTGGAATACCGTTATCAGTTTGAAAAGTAGTGCGCATTTACAGGAGAAATATTTCTAAGTTAATTTTGCATCTTTCACGCTTTAAATCCACACTTGTGGAAAATCAGCAGATTGAACAACTTCACAATCTTTCTAGGGATGGAAATTTTGAGATAATACAGTTGCTTTAGAATGATATATCCAATAATCCGGAAAAATTGGATATTCCGGATGAACACAAAAATATCCTCTCAGAACGAATCGAAAAAAATAGATCGTGGGGAGGCTGAGTTTTAATCCTGGCATGAAATAAGGACTAAATACCTACCCCTTGATGAGGTTTGAGATTGTTCTGTTGGCTGAGGCCAAAACGGATCTTGATGATGCGTTTATTTGGTACAAACTGCAAAAACCGGGTTTAGGAATCGAATTTATAACCGATGTGGAAAAGGTCTTTCTATTTATTGCCCAAAACCCAATGGTATCCGAAAGTTTATCTAAAAATACACAGGCAGGTCGTTAAGAGGTTTCTTTACAGTGAATATAGACGCCTTTGCCCATTGCATATACAGGTACAAAACCGGTACAACTTTACTAAATCCAGTCATACCGAATGAATCTGCCAGTTTCCAACAAATTTATAAAACATATTCGCTGCGGTGGCGGATCGAAATCATTTTTAAAGCCTGGAAAAGCCATGCCGGGTTTGCAAATTGCCAAGAGGTTTCTGAATCCCATCTTAGGACAATGCTGATCGCGAGGCTAATCATGACTGTTATTTAGGTGCATTGTGAATATAGCCCATGTTGCATCAAAATAAGGAAAAATCACGAAAGGGATTCAAGTTTGTTGAAACTCTCCTACTTTTTAACCCAAAACATGGATTTTTTAGTCATCATGATTGCATTTGCATTAGACCTGCCAATCAACAGTGCTGAGAATGAAATTGCAAAAACAAACCTTGTAAAATACTGCTCGTATGATATTCGTTCCCGCTCTAATTTTATCCAACAATTAATGAAGGAAACTGAGTTATGTTGACTCGTATGCCCGTCAGGGGCGAGGTAGATCAGCATTGTAGCGTTTTCTATTTAATTATACCGGACAACAATGTTCAAGAAATTTGAAGATATTTCACTAATTTCAACCCATTTCTATTATGTTTAACAGTGGCCTTTTTACCTTGCTCTTTGATGTTTCTGTAGGCACAACTCAACTTATACTCTCTGGTCTTTAACCTTTAACCTTTGCCTTCCCCCCTTGCCTTGTTACAAAATAGATTCCACCAAAAACAAGCACAGCACTTATTACCTTGACCCACGAAATTGTTTCGGCAAAAAGCGAAATGCCAATAATGGCTACCAAAACGGGTTGCAAGTAAGTGTAATATGCCACCACTGAGGATGATAGCCGTTTAAGGGAATAAGTGATGAAAAAATATGCCAAAAATGTTGTACCGACAATTATATACAAAATTGCGAACCAGGTATAGGAATCAAAGGTGCTAATATCTATTTGCATGGCTTGTTGAAAAGTGAAAGGTAAAACACCGATAAAACCAATAAGGAATATCCATCTCATCAATAAAAATGGGTTGTATTTTACCATCAAAGGCTTTGAAATTACTAAGTACAGACTCCAAACTGTGGTGTTGGCAACAATAAACATATTTCCGGTTAAATGACCACCTTTGACCGTAAGCGGGTTTCCCAGAAAGATAAGCATCAAAGCACCGGTTGCCCCAAGCAATATGCCGGCCAACTTTGTACTGCTTACTTTGTCTTTCAACAGCCAGGCAGCAAAAACCAATACCAAAATCGGGTTCACCGAATTGATGATAGCCGCATCTACCGGAGTGGTGTGGTTTAATCCTGTGAAAAACAGCATTTGGTTAACCGCCACGCCCAACAAACTGCTGACAACCAAGCGTAGATAATCGGAACGATCGATGCGTAAAACCCTCAATTCCTTAATGCTAAGCTGAATAGCCCACGAAATAACAAGTGTTCCAAGCACCCGCAGGAAAATAATCTGCATTGGCACAAGGTGATCGGGCATCAATCCTTTGGCAATCCAATAATTGGCTCCAAAAAGCAAGGTAGCTGCCAGCATGGAAAGATGTGCACGAAAATTATTTTTAACCATGCTGTTCTGTGGTGGGATAAATAAATGGGATTGATATTCAAATAATTAAGGTCATTAGTCCACTCTGAAAAGTCTTTTTTTTTGCCACAAAGGCTCAAAGTCTATAAGTTTCACTAAGTTTATCACTATGAATAACGATGCTTTGTGAATCTTTGTGTCATTGTGTCTTAGTGGCGCTTCTCAATTTTTAGGTCTTATAAGCCGGACTAAAGGTAAAGCTGTTTTGACAGTACTTAAAAGTGCCTTTAGTGCCTAAAGTGCCTAAAGTTGCTATAATTACACGTATTCAATCCCTATTTTGAGTGCAAAAGGCTGGAAATTTTGATCAAGCTCCGCCTTTTCCCTTATCTTCTTTCGTTTCCTCGGTTTTTGATGCAGTTTGGGCTTTCTTTTCTGTTTCGATTTTAAGGGCAGCTTCGGCTTTTTCCTTTTCGGATTGGATAGTCTCTATTGATTTCAAACCAACATAGCCTGTGGAGCTTATCCCCATGAGCAACAAAAGGTTGGAATCGAATTGGGGCATCTGTTGTTCAACCACAACTTCATGAATAAATATTATTCCCAATATCACGGTCCAAATAACCATTTGTACACGGTGTACGCTGTACCCTGCGTCATCCGAAACTATATCTTTAAAAAAATGCCCTCCCGAAGGTTCAAAAATCCGGTTTGGATCGCGGGCTTTATCAACAAGGCGCGCACCACCAGAAGTGGAAAGGCTAATTGTGAGCAAAACCAATACGCTGCCCGTAATGGGGTACATTTCGGTGGTGGTTATCCAGATATAAATAAAAGCGATGGCGATAAGGAAAACCCAAAATAAAAGTTGTGCCAATCCAAGGCTGTATTTGCTTTTTTTTGTGGTGATACGGATTAAATCCGTTTCCCTTACCAAGTATGCGAAAATCGCAATCGTACCCAATACCATTAAAATGATAATATAAATGGACAGATTGGTAACATATTTGAAGTAAATTTTTGGCATGTTCGGGTCAATAGGGGCTGGTTCGCTATCTTTTAACCCCACGCTAAAATTTACCAAAACGGAAGACCAAAGGTACTCGAAGTGTATGTTTTTTATGGAAGCCGAGTTCCTGTCGAGCTTAAAAGTGATGCTCGACGAATCCTTATTGATGCTGTAAGCCTTTATGTCTTCAGCAACAACACCATTGATAAACAATACGATAGGGCAAAGTGTATCGGATTTGGCTTTTGCATTACAACTATCCTGTTGTTTGAACAAAACATCAATATTTTTCACTTTTATGCTTATCAAATCGCCAAACCGCACCATGTTTTTCCCCCTTAACCTGCTGAGGGAAACCACCTTGGTTACCATTGGTTTGGCTTGTGGGGTTGTATCTTTTTGCACGGCAGGTTTAAGCTGCTGCAACGAATCGCTTGATAAAGTGTCATTTGCAAATTCTGTTTTGTTTACAGTATTTGAATGTGACAGAAAACAAACCAAGAAAAAAATCAAAACAATAATTCCTTTTACCTGAATAGCGTTTTTCATTTGACGAAATTTTAGGGTTAGTATTGCTGTTGCTTATTTTTTTAATGGATCCGTTGGTTAGTCTATCGGTTTTTTCTGTTTGAAAAATCCCGGCTTTGAGTGATAATGTTGTGTGCTGCATTTTATGCATTTAACATTAGTAAACCCAGTTGAACATTTAACCAATATATTTCTTTATTTTTTCGTGCAAATCAATAGGGTTGAAGGGTTTGGAGATAAAATCGTTCATTCCCGAAATGAAAATGTTTTCGTAAACATCGGCCTTTGAAGATGCCGTGAGTGCAATAATGGGTATTGAATTATAAGGTTCTATCTCGAAGTTGCGAATTTCCTTTGCGGCCTGATACCCATCCATTTCGGGCATTTGCAAATCCATCAGCACCAAATCGAACGGTTGGAGTTGGATTTTTTTAACTGCAACCAAGCCATTTTCGGCGGTTTCAACCTTCAGGTTCCAACCGGAAAGGAATTTTTTGGCTATAACCCTGTTTACGTTATTATCCTCTACAAGAAGGATGGTTTGTCCAACAAAGGGTGTAAAATTATATTCGGCCTCTTTGTTTATCGTATTGGCGCTATTGCCAGCCACTTTGGCAAAGTTGATTGAAAAAAAGAAACGTGTGCCTTTGCCCAATTCGCTTTCAACATGTATTTTGCTTCCATATAATTCGATAAGTTTTTGTGTAATAGCCAAGCCTAATCCGGTGCCGCCATATTTACGCGATGTTTCGGAACTTGCCTGGGTAAAAGCCTCGAAAATTGTTGACACGGTACTGTCGTCCATGCCTATTCCGGTATCGGTTACCGAAAAATCGATCTGAACATTCTGTTCTTGAATGGCTTTTAGTTTCACATCAACAACCACTGACCCATTTTCGGTAAATTTTAACGCATTGCTCAATAGGTTGTTTATTATCTGCGATAAGCGCAACGGGTCGCCTACAACAAATTCAGGCAACTTGTCGTCGAAGTTGTAATGTAGGTTAATATTACGCTGCCTGGCCCGTGGTAGCATGGTTGAGGTAATTTCTTCGATGATGTTTTTTAAGTCGAATTCAATTTGTTCGAGGTTTAACATACCGGCTTCTACTTTGTTGAAATCCAATATGTTGTTAATCAATGCCAATAAATTTTCGGCCGAGAAGCGTAGTATTTTCAAATCCTCCAATTGCTCGGGCCGTGGGTTGTTTTGGATAAGTATGTGTGAAAAACCAATAACGGCATTCATTGGAGTGCGAAGCTCGTGGGTCATTACCGAAAGGAACTTGCTCTTGGCTTCCGATGCAGCTTCGGCCGCTGCTTTTGCCGATTGCAAATCAATATTGGTTTGTTCGAGTTCGTCGTTTTTTACCTTGATTTTCTGGTTTTGGGTTTCGATTTGCCCTTTTTGAGCACTTATTTCTTTTGTCCTTTCGCTAACGGCGCGTTCAAGGGTTTCGTTGTTGCGTTTTAATTTATTTGTGTACCATTTCAGCCCAAACCAAAAAATCCCGGCCAGGCCAAAAGTGAACAAAAGGATAAACCACCAGCGGAAATACCATACCCGTTTTACCGTAAATTCCCATTCTAAAGGTTTGCTGTAAAGGAAGTTGCCATATTGTTTTGCCCGTATCATCAATTTATATTTGCCGGGGCTGAGGTTGGCAAGTATTATTTCGTTCGACTTGCTTACAGGAATCCAACTGCTATCCTTGCCCGATAACAACATCTCCACTTTCAGGTATTTTACAGGGTAATCAGGTATCCCGATTTTTATGGTTACAAACGATTTGTCGCTAAAATGAATTCCTTTAAGTGTTATAGGTATCGAATAGCTATTGTTCATCAGCAGATCCAAAATAATTGGCGTTACTGTTTTTGTTGGTTGCGAAATAGGAGCCGACACAACCATGCCGCCCACTGTACCGGCCCAAACCCTGTTCCCTTTATCAATAAGTAAGCAACGGTAATCTATTGATTTTGAATGCATGCCCGAACGTTCGTCGAACGAAAGCAATTCCCCTCCATTAATTTGGTGCAGTCCTAAACTGTTGCCAAACCAAACATTGTCGTTTTTATCTATGGCAACAGCTTTTACCGCATCAGAGGTCATGTCGCCCAGTTCAAGCCTTTCGAAGGCATTGTTCTCGAATTTGATCAAACCGAAAGAAGTCCCAATCCACAGCGTCGATTTATTGCTAAAAGCCATGTCGTTAACATTGATGTCCAAATTCCTTTCGAAAACAAGTGGCTTGCTCAGGTTGATAAACCTATCATTCACCGGATTGTAACTAAAAAGGTAGGCAGTGTCGGACATACAACCAGCAAAAACTTTCCCTTGTTTGTTTATGGCCGTAACCAAGGGGCGCGAAGTAATGCCTTTTGTAATTCCGTATTGTTTCACCGCGAAAGTAGGGGAGATGCAAATCAGCGATGGGTTGGCGTCCTGACATGCCCAGATGTTGCCGGCAAAATCGTCCATAAGATGAAAAACAGCATTTCCAAAAGGTTTGAAATTGAAACTGTGGGTTGCCAAGCCTTTTTGGTTTTCGAACCAGATATTTGCATCAACATCCGAATACCAAATCCCATTTTGAACCGGTAGCACTTGTAAAATGGTAGTTTTCGATTTCTTAAATATTTGCGACCTGATTTTTGATTCTGGATGGGTAACTATAACTTTTTCCCCATCGGTGAAACAAACCCTGTCGTCAGCAAACCCTGCCACATCCTGAATGTATGTATTGGAAAATTCCTGATAAGGTGCACCAAAAAATACGTTTTTCATAAGGAACAAGCCATTGTCGGAGCCAATCCAAATATTTCCATCGCCGGAGTACCATAGGTGGTTCACATTTTTGCCTGGAAAATCCACAATCTGCAAAAAAACATATTCAGCGCCATCTTTTATAATCTCAAAAAGGCCGTTGGCCCAAGTACCAGCCAGAAAGTTGCCATTAGGCAGCCGTAATAAATAGGATGCTTCAATCCCTTTTTTTACAAGCTTCATTTTTTTGCAGTTTCCACCTTGGTCGAATTGCAGTTCGAAAATACCATCGTGCGTGGCAACCAATATTGTCCCTAAGGTATCTTGTGCCACACTTTGGGTTTTGGTCAAGGCCTGTGGTGTGCTTACTTCTACAAAGCGGTCGGTATTTACATCGTAGCGAAACACAAAACCAGGTTCCGAAAAACAGTATAAATTCCCAAACCCATCTTCGGCAAAAGAAAATGCCCGCTGGAAGTTATTGCTAAAAGCCTTTTTTTGAGTGGAATAACTTTTTATTGAGTATCCTTTTACACTATAAATTTTATGGTTGTCGCTAATCCAAATTACGCCTTTCTTATCCTTATAAATTGCTTTTGGGTACGACATCAACGAGTCAACTTCTTTTACAGATCCCATTTTTACTACCGAGACCTTATATTTTTGTGGGCTGGTTTCAATTCTTACCATACCCAAATCGGTAGAGGCAAGTATATCGCCGTTTGTGCCACAGACTACGGATTTTACATATTTACTTGGCAACCCGTCCTTTATATGCAGGAAATTATGCCCATCGAACCTAAAAATGCCATCATCGGTTGCAATCCAAATAAAACCGTTTTTATCGGCAGTTACCGATTTTACAAGGGTATTCGATAAGCCCTCTTCTTCTGCATAGCGTATAAATTGCCACGATTGGCCCCGGACAGAAAGGGCAAAAGCCAATAACAGTATGATAATTGTTGAAGACTTTTTAAAAAGTTCCGCTTTTATACTCCAAGTCTGTATAGTATCCAATTTTTTCATTTTTGTTGAATAGGAATGTAAAAGTACAACTATAAGGCAAATATTCGGTTAGATTCAATAATAATTTAGAATGGGGGATTCCACCTATATTCAGTGGGGTGCCATTAAACTAGAAAATTATTTGATTTGAAGTGCTGCGAGCCAATATTTCTTTACTTTTGCACCATAATTACGATTTTAGGAATTGGTTTTTTAAAACTTGTTTTTATAAGGTTCGTTTTTATCGGGATGTAGCGCAGCCTGGTAGCGTGCTTCGTTCGGGACGAAGAGGCCGCTGGTTCGAATCCAGTCATCCCGACACTGAAAATTACCTGTTTGCCATAACAAACAGTATTGCCACTTTAGCTCAGTTGGTAGAGCAGCTCATTCGTAATGAGCAGGTCGTGGGTTCGAGTCCCATTAGTGGCTCTCAAAATAAGTGAACAAAATCAAGCCTTTCAGAAGTGAAGGGCTTTTTTTATGCAGATTAACCACTTCGTCAAATTAGCCACTTCGAGGGTTAAAAAAAACACTGGAAGGTTAATTTTTTTTTTCATTAACACATTATCGCAATAGCACATTATCGAATTATCGCATTATCGCATTTTCAAATTAATCTGCTTACCTTGCCACCAAAACTCTGATTAATTTCTAATCAATGTGCAGCCGATACATCCTTGCCAATACCCTACCCCAAATCGAAACCCTTTTCGGTTTGCCACAGCAGGACATAGAACTTTCCCCAAACTACAACATTAGTCCTGGTCAGTATGCACCTGTAATCACCAATGAAAAACCCTACCAACTCCAACTCTTCAAATTTGGATTGACCCCATTCTGGGCAAAATCCGCAATGAATCTATTCAACGCCCGGGCCGAAGGTGATTCCAACCCATCCGACGACCCCAAAATACATGGGGCAATGGGCATAATCCAGAAAAAAGCTTTCCGCAAACCAATCCGTTCACAGCGTTGCCTGGTAATAGCAACAGCCTTCATAGCCGGGCCAAAGGACGTTGGCCTTTCAAAGCCCTATCTCATCTATCTCCAAAAACACAAAAATCCATTCGCCTTTGCCGGAATCTGGGACACATGGATTAACCCGGCTACATTGGAAAAAGAAGAAACCTTTGCCATAATCACAACAACGGCAAACACCCTGCTCCAAAAAATTGGCCAACACCGTATGCCGGTAATTCTATCAGATAGTCAGGCCAAACGTTGGATAAATTCAAACACAGAATTATCCCGCATCACCGCAATGCTAAAAAAGTACGATTCCGATCAAATGAATGCCTATCCCATAACCCCACGGATAAAAGACCCCACCCAAAACGACAAAGCTTTGATTCAGCCAGTAGGGGAGAGGCTTCTATTCGAAGAAACCTATACCAGGCCAGCATATCCCTATACATCAGGCTATCATCAGGCAAAAAAAGCACAGAAAACAAACGATCAAACCTACACCCTCGGCGA
>CAJAXK010000447.1 GCA_903946925.1 uncultured Bacteroidales bacterium
ACACCTACCTGATTCTTGTATTCTAACCAGTCAGTTTCTTGTCTCGATTGGGAGTGCAAAGGTAAATACTTTTTTTAAACGTGCAACTATTTGTTAATATTTTTTTAATATTTTTATTAACAATATTTAATTTGATTGTTGCAAGCATGTTTGGTATGGAAAAGTGAATAATGTGCATTGTATTTACAAGTAAATAGCTAAATGACAAATTACTGACTTTAAGATCAATATTTTACAAGAGTGCAATAATATTGTTTACCAAATTTGCTGTATTTTTTCAATGAACTTTCTCTGTTAGGAGGGTGCAAAAGTACACTAATATTTTACATCTGCAACATAATTATAAAATTATTTCTTGAAAATATGTAAATAGCATATAAACAGATAGATAGAGATTTGAATATTTTTTTTGATTAATAAATGACAGAAAATTTGTTCCTTTACAAAGAAATTTAAACAACTATTTTTATGAAAAAGTCATTCAAATGTTTACAAAACGGCCTTTTTGTAACTGTATTTCTCGGTATTTTGAGTATTTCAAACCTTAGCTATGGTCAAGAAGCTAAAGAAAGGGCTACCAATGGTGGTGATTTTAAGTCAAAGCTATTTTTCGGAGGTGGACTGGGTTTGCAGTTTGGTTCCGTAACACTGATAGAGATTTCACCTTTGATTGGATACAAGGCTACTCCGAAATTTAGTGTTGGTATTAGCCCCACTTATAAATACTATAAATATAAGGACTATTATTCTAATAATTCCTCTTCTTCAACTAATGTGTTTGGGGGAAGTGTTTTTGCCCGTTACGATTTATTTCAGAACGTTTTTGCTCATGTGGAATACGAAACCTTATTTTATAATACGAATGTGCCTGGTGGGATTACAGAACGGCAACAGTTTAATAGTTTTCTGGTCGGGGGCGGTTACCAACAACCTATTGGGGGGAATTCAGGAATGTACATTCTTGTTCTATGGAACCTAAACGACACACCTGATTCACCTTATACCAATCCGATTATAAGAGTTGGATTTAATATTGGAATGTGAGGTTTTTAGAGCTTAATCGTTTTTTGCTTTGCAAAAGTATTCTTTGGCAGAAATCTTGAAAAAGAATAAAATCACTAAATCCCTGCACGTCCAAATATCCACAGCTATTAATCCTGTGATGTTGTCTTTTTAAGATTTGTAATTAGGGCTTATGCAAAGCAGAATTTAACAAGGTATATTTTTCAAAACCTCAAGTGTTAAATCCCAGAATTTTTGTACAGTATCAATTTGAAGCCGCTCGTCAGGCGAATGTGCTCCTTTAATTGTTGGGCCGTACGAAATCATATCAATACCGGGGTATTGTTCACCAATCAAGCCGCATTCAAGTCCAGCATGAATGGCAAGGACTTTAGGCTCTTGGTTGAATAATTTTATATAAGCTTTTCGGGTTATGTCGAGTATCGGTGATTTTGGGTTAGGGGTCCAACCTGGGTAACCATCGTTATGTGAGATTTTTCCACCAGCAAGCCTGAATACACTTTCCACCATATTTACCACATCTTCCTTGCCGTGTTCGGATGAACTTCGTTGACTTGTGCCAATTTCAATAATTTTATCTGTCATTTTTATTGACGCCAGATTGGTTGAAGTTTCGACAAAATTGGGAACAATTGAAGACATTGCAATTACCCCGTGAGGGCAGGCATAAAGAGCATTAAGAAGGCGCTCTTGTGTTGACAGGTCAATAAGTGAGGACGGAAGTTCGATTGAATGGAACCCAATTTGTAAGTATGGCTCTGCTATTTTAAATTCCTGTTTTGTGATCGAATTGAATTGTTTAACATACCCGGTAAATTCTTCGGCGAAACGGTTAGGAACAATAATGTTTGCATATGCTTCACGGGCGATTGCATTCCGAAGATTTCCTCCTGCTAACTCTGAAACCCTGACTTCAAATTGATGGCTCGAAACCCACAGCAGCCTGTTTAAGATTTTAATGGCGTTTCCACGTCCTTTATTTATATCATCTCCCGAGTGACCACCTTGTAAACCGGAAACTTTTATCTGGTAACCTGAAAAATCATAATTTACAGCTACCCTCGAGTAATTCATGAGAACTTTAGTGTCCTGACCTCCGGCGCATCCAATAAACAATTCACCCTCATCTTCAGAATCAAGATTCAGTAAAATATTGCCTTTTAGAAATCCGGGCTTAAGGCCTTTGGCTCCTGTAAGACCGGTTTCTTCGTCCACAGTAAAGAGCATTTCAAGTGGGCCGTGCTCAATATCATTTGAATCGAGAATGGCTAATTGTACGGCAATACCAATTCCATCATCAGCTCCTAAGGTAGTACCGGTTGCTTTTACCCATTCGCCATCAATTCTCGGAATAATGGGATCATTATCAAAATCATGATAAGAATCGCTGTTTTTCTCACAAACCATATCAATGTGGCTTTGTAAAATTACCACAGGAAAATGCGAATACCCTTCGGTTGCTGGTTTGCGAATCAGGATATTGCCTGTTTCATCTATCTCATTTTCCAGATTCAGTTTTCGGGCAACATGAACGATGAAATCGGAAATTAGTTTTTCCTTTTTTGATGGACGTGGCACTTTACAAATTTCGCCAAAATAATACCAGGCTTTTTCTGGGTTTAAACCAGTGAAAACAGTTTTCATGATTATTGAATGGTTTTATATGCAAATGTATAAGATAAATACTAAAATCAATCCTTTATTTAATAATTAAGTGAAACACGCAAAAGGATAATTTTCAAGCAGTAGATGAAAATAACAGGCAAATTATTTTATAAAAGGAAGCAATTAATAATCAATGTTTTATGAAAATTCAATGTATTGCCAAACGTATCAGTGCCTACCCAATAGTTTAGCGATAGTTTCTATTGGATTATTCGAGGAGAACACCGAATTTCCGGCAACGAGCACGTCTGCACCTGAGTTATATAATTTCCCCGCATTTAAAATATCAACCCCTCCATCTACTTCAATTAATATTTTTTTAGCTGTGCTGTTAATCATTTTTTTCAGATCTGATACTTTTCGATATGTATTTTCAATAAACTTTTGACCACCAAACCCCGGGTTGACTGACATAATAAGCACCAAGTCGAGCTCATGTATAATATCGGTGAGAAGATTAACAGGAGTGTGGGGATTAAGCACAATGCCTGCCTTCATCCCTAATTCGTGAATGTGCGAAACTGACCGGTGTATATGTTTTGAAGCTTCATAATGAAATGTGAGGATATCAGCTCCTGCATCGCGGAAAGCTTCGAAATATCTTTCGGGTTCAACAATCATCAGGTGAACATCGAGTTGTTTTTTAGTTGCTTTCCGAACTGCCTTAAGGACAGGAATCCCGAATGAAATATTGGGCACGAACACCCCATCCATTACATCAATATGGATCCAATCGGCATCGCTGTTGTTAATCATTTCAATATCTTTCCCAAGATGCAGAAAATCAGCCGATAAAATAGAAGGAGCAATGATGGGCATTGTTTGGTTGTTTTTTAATTTAAGAATCGTTTTATCCTTTTGTAAAAGTTCATTTGAGAGTATCCGCGCGTTTAAAGGTTAAAAGTGCAAAATGTGGTTATTAAAACTAACTTTTGTTTGAAAAGAACGACTTTGCTATTGCTTCCCCTTGGTTGAATTCGACATTTTAACTTAATCCTAAAAACAAAATGGACATGCTTCAAAAGTAAAAAAAAAGCAAAAGCAAAAAAAAGAGCGGACACAAATCCGCTCACTATTTTTTTAACCTAAGTAAGTTTTTAATATTTTGCTGCGGGCAGTATGTTTAAGCCGGCGGATTGCCTTCTCTTTAATCTGACGGACCCGTTCGCGCGTTAAGTCAAATTTTTCACCAATTTCTTCTAAGGTATATGGATGGGTGCCGTTAAGACCGAAATATAGTTTTATAACATCAGATTCCCTTGGTGTAAGTGTTGAAATAGCACGATCAATTTCTTTCCGAAGCGATTCGTAAAGCAGGCCGGTTTCAGGTGTGATTCCTTCATCGCTCCTCAAAACATCATACATCGTATTATCTTCATCCTGTATAAGAGGTGCGTCCATCGAAACGTGGCGACCACTATTACGCATAGATTCTTTAACCTCGTTTTCGCTTATTTCAAGCAAGGTGGCAATTTCATCGCTGTTGGGTTCGCGTTCGTATTGTTGCTCGAGTTTCGCGTAGGCTTTATTAATTTTGTTAATTGCCCCTATTTTATTCAAAGGGAGCCGCACAATACGCGACTGTTCGGCAAGTGCTTGTAAAATCGACTGGCGAATCCACCATACTGCATACGAAATGAACTTGAATCCGCGGGTTTCGTCAAAACGTTGGGCGGCTTTTATTAAGCCCAAGTTGCCTTCGTTTATTAGGTCAGGTAAGCTAAGCCCTTGGTTTTGATATTGTTTTGAGACAGAAACCACAAAGCGGAGGTTTGCTTTGGTAAGTTTTTCCAATGCGGCGCGGTCCCCTTGTTTTATCCTTTGTGCAAGTTGTACTTCTTCTTCGGCGGTGATAAGTTCAACTTTCCCGATTTCCTGTAGGTATTTATCAAGCGAAGCTGTTTCGCGATTGGTAACTTGTTTCGTGATTTTGAGTTGCCTCATAGTATAGGTTTTGTGTTGGCGTTCTTTAATACGCAATTATTGAGAAACAGGTTTCATATTAGCAAAAAAAACACCTTCCCAATAAAAGAAATATTATGGGAAGGTGAATAAAGCTCAATAATTATTTATTTCCTGGGTCGTTTTGGTCAGGGCGGGGCAACAGTACTTTCCTTGAAAGTTTAAGTTTTCCGGTTTTGGGATCAACTTCTATCAATTTGACATCAATTTTATCACCCACTTTTAATACGCTCTCCACATCTTTCAAACGGCTCCATTCAATCTCTGAAATATGTAGCAACCCATCTTTGCCTGGAAGGATTTCGACAAAAGCTCCAAAAGCAGTTATGGTTTTAACAGTTCCATGATAAACATCGCCAACTTCAGGAACTGAAACAATGCGTTTGATTTTTTCTTTTACCGCGTCGATAGAAGCTTTGTTGTTTGAAACAATATCAATAACCCCAAATTCGCCAACTTCTTCAATTACTATGGTAGCTCCGGTTTCGCGTTGCATTTCCTGTATTATCTTGCCACCTGGCCCGATTACCGCACCGATAAATTCGCGTGGGATGGTTAATTTAACGATACGGGGTACATGAGGTTTGTAATCTTCGCGTGGTTCGGTTATGGTTTTGGCCATCTCGCCAAGAATATGCAAGCGACCTAACCTTGCTTGTTCCATTGCCTTAGCCATGATTTCGGTTGAGAGTCCATCTACTTTAATATCCATCTGACAAGCAGTGATTCCATCGCGCGTGCCGGTAACTTTAAAATCCATGTCGCCAAGATGATCTTCGTCGCCCAAAATATCACTTAGGATTGCGTAATTTGAACCTTCGGAAATCAATCCCATTGCAATTCCTGAAACTGGCTTTTTAAGTTTTACACCTGCATCGAGCAATGCCAGTGTTCCTGCGCAAACAGTAGCCATTGACGATGAGCCGTTAGATTCCAAAATATCGCTCACAACCCTTACTGTATAAGGATTAACATCTTTTTCTGGCATCATGGCTTTTAGGGCACGCAAAGCGAGGTTGCCATGGCCTATTTCGCGGCGGCCTACTCCCATTATCCTTTTTACTTCGCCTGTTGAAAATGGTGGGAAGTTGTAGTGTAGCAAGAAGTTTTGTTTTTCTTGGATCACAACGCCATCAATATCTTGCTCGTTTAGCTTTGTCCCAAGGGTTACTGTGGTAAGCGATTGGGTTTCGCCACGGGTAAATATTGCAGATCCATGGGCTGTAGGCAAGTAATCGATTTCACTCCAAATAGGCCTGATCTCATCCAATTTGCGTCCATCGAGCCTTTGCCTGTCGTTCAGGATCATGGCGCGCATTGCTTTTTTCTCAACATCGTGATAGTATCGTCCAATTAAAGCGGAGTTTTCTGATGCAAAATCAGCTTCGAGTGTATCCTTAAACTCTTGTTTAATTGCTGCAAATGCCTCTGTCCTATCTTTTTTTGATGAACTAGACATGGCAACAGCATAAATTTTATCGTAACAGAATGATGATATGGCTACCCTGAGTTCTTCATCGTTCTTTTCGTGGCAATATTCGCGTTTTGGGCTTGATTTTTCGACCAAGGCGGCAAGTTCTGTTTGAGCCTGACAAGCTAGCTTAATATGCTCGTGGGCAAAAACTATAGCTTCAACCATTGAAGCTTCCGATACTTCTTTCATTTCGCCTTCCACCATCATAATATTATCGGCTGTTGCAGCAACAATAATATCAATATCGGCATTTGCCATCAGGCTGCGGTCGGGGTTTACCATCAATTTGCCATCAATACGGGCAACACGTATTTCACTAACTGGACCGTTGAACGGAATATCAGACACTGAGAGGGCGCACGAAGCAGCAAGGCAAGCAAGTGCATCAGGCAAAATTTCATCATCTGACGAAATAAGCGTAACAATTACTTGTACTTCAGCATGATAATTATCTGGGAATAAAGGCCGCAATGCGCGGTCAATCAAACGCGATGTGAGGATTTCGCTATCGGTAGGCCGGGCTTCCCTTTTAAAGAATCCACCGGGAAACCTTCCGGAAGCAGCATATTTTTCACGATATTCAACAGAAAGTGGCATGAAATCCACATTTTCTTTAGCATCTTTTGCCGCCACAACAGTTGCAAGCAGCATAGTATTTCCCATTTTTACAACACAAGCCCCATCGGCTTGTTTGGCAAGTTTACCAGTTTCTATCGAAATAGAACGTCCATCGCCAATGTCGAAGGTTTTAACAATTCCTTCCATAATTTTACCTCTTTTTTTTCAATTGTGTAACATAAAGTGCTTATAATTTGTGAACAGGACGGCTTTAGCACCAGAAACCACCTGTTTTATTGTTAATTTGTATTAATACAAAAAAAGGCAATTTGAAGATTGCCTTTCTTGTTATAAATATCATGTTTGCTGTTATTTACGAAGCCCAAGCTTAGCAATAATAGCACGGTAGCGTTCAATTTCTTTCTTTTTCAGGTAATCCAACATTTTGCGGCGTTTACCAACCAAACGAACCAGCGACCGTTGTGTTGCCAAATCCTTTTTGTTGATTTTCAGATGTTCGGTTAGATGTTTGATACGGAATGTGAAAAGAGCTACTTGGCCTTCTGCTGATCCTGTGTCTGCATCAGATTGTCCGTTATCTTTAAATAAGTCTTTTTTGATTTCAGGCGTTAAATACATATCGGTGTAACGTTTAGAATTGCTTGGTTTTCATTTTTTTTCGGGCTGCAAAAGTACTACTTTATCAACAAATAACAAACTTTTCTTCGTTTTTTTTATCTGATGCCAACACTATATAGTATTTTGAAAAAGCAAGCAACTATTTTCCGCAAAAATAATCATTTTACCGGACTTGAGAATGAAGTACAGATTTGCTTTGCTAAACAATTTCTTCACCTTGTCCAAAAATCGAATTTTAGGATAATTGCAGTATTACAGGTAGTTAGCTTGTTCTGAATCATTATGTGGAGTGGAATGTTTCTCGTTTTAAAATATGGGGGAACACATCTGTTTTATCTCGATTTTATAATCTAAGAGTGAGTCCACTCCGATAACCTAAAAATTAAGAACCGCCACTATGACACAAGGATTCACAAAGCATTGTTGTTTAGGGTTTATAGGCTTAGTGAAACTTATAGGCTTTGTGCCTTTGTGGCTAAAAAAAGACTTTTCGGAGTGGACTCAATGTTTAAGTAATTAAACGTTTTAGTTAAACTAAATAACCGATTTAGTGTTAAATAGTTTATTAATTTTACAGAATGAAAAACAAGAAATTTATTGTTATTGGTGCTGGGTTTTCTGGTTTGGCTTCAGCCTCGGT
>CAJAXK010000448.1 GCA_903946925.1 uncultured Bacteroidales bacterium
CTCCATGCTGCATATACAGCCCAAAGGGAAGAAATGCTTCACGAACTGGAAACAAATAAAAAACTCACTTCCGAGGATAAAAAGAACCTGAATACCTTGCTCAAAAACAACGACCTGAAATATTCCCAGGATGTTGCTGATTTGCAAAAAGAAACCGGCCTTAAAAAACTTGCTTTCCAAAAGGAAATTATTGCCCTTGAACTGGAATCCGTTCAGAAAGGTTCTGAAATGGAAAGCTCCCTGCTTATGCAACAAATCAACAACAACCGGGAAATCGAACTGGCAGGTATAACAGAAACAGGGGAGAGGAAAGAGGCAAAAATAAAGGCAATCAATGCCAAATTCGATAAGCTGCAAGAGGATGAAAACAACAGCTACATAAACCAGTTTTTGGATGAAAAACTTGCTGCTGATTCACAAGTCCTTGCTGAAAGTAAAATACAGGAATTACAAGCACTGAAGGAAAAACGTGCTGCCGGTCAGATTTCAAAAAAGGAATACAACCGCCAACTTTTGGCTATTGACAGGCAATATGTCCAGGATAGTTTACAAATCGCTATTGACCACGCCCAGGCTGAACTTGATTTGCTCAAAGCTTCAGGGGAAGATACTACACAGGCGCAAGAAGCTCTCAATGAATTGAAGTTGAGAAAACAGGATGAAGCAACATTCAAGGACACAGAAAAACCCAACTGGACACCACAGAACTCATTAAATACTGCCGTCGAATCTGCCCAGATGATCGCAGATTCCACTTTTCAAATCTCCCGGGATAAAAATCAACGCGAACTGGATGATAAATTAACTCAGTTGGCAACCATCCGGGATGCCGAACTGTCAAATAAACGCCTTACCGAAGCCCAAAAAGATGCTATCAATGCCAAATATGCAGCCAAAGAAAAAGCTTTAAAACAAAAAGCCTGGAAGCAACAACATAAGGCCGACCTTGCTCAAGCATGGGTAAACATGGCTCTCGCTATCGGTAAAGCTGCCATTAACGTTTGGCCACTCCCAGCCATCCCTATGATGGCAATGGCTGCCTTAAATGGTGGGCTGCAAATTGCTGCCATTTCTTCCCAAAAAATGCCTGAGTTTTCGGAAGGTGGATTTACAAAACAGGATCCTAATAACCTGGCACCTGCCGGAATTGTCCACGCCAACGAGTATGTTATTCCTGCTGCCGGGGTGAAAAACCCCCGACTGCGCCCATTTCTCGATACTCTCGAAATGGCACGGCTCAACAAATCCCTGCCAACCTTAAATCCCGCAATTTTTCAAAAAACTATCCCATCACAGTTCAGCACCGGTAGCTATACTTCCCAACCTTCTGTCAATACAAGTATGCCAGCAGGTATCCTACCTGTTGTAAAAGTTTCCATCCCGGATATGGCCGCTGCCATGCACCGCTTTGCCGATGCTGTCACCAACCTACAAAAAAATGGGGTACAAGGCAAATGGTCTTTGTTCGACCTCGAAAAAATTCAAAAAGACAAGGCAAATCTGCAATCCGCTACTGATATGTAATGGAGGGTTTAGGTTTTAGGGGTTGGGCTTTAGGGCTTTAGGGCTACAAAAACACCTTTTTAGCACCCAATGACCACGAATGACAATCGAATGACAATTCACCCCATTACCACCAACCCCCATTTTCAAATTTTCAAATTCCCACATTATCGCATTAAAACTTTGTCCTTTCCAAATCTCCCCCCATAATTCACTTTTGCACCATGGCTTTAACAATCATAACTCAACCTTCTATTTTAGTCCTGGCTAAACAACCAGTCGTTTTTAATGTCCATAGTGA
>CAJAXK010000449.1 GCA_903946925.1 uncultured Bacteroidales bacterium
GCAATACACAGCAACGACAAAAGCCTGGAATTGTGCCATCTAACATGCCTTGTATTGCTGGAAGATACCTTCGGATTAGAAACGCAAGTATTTTTATAAAGCCTTGATTTTTTGTTTACTTTTTGATCAAGCAAAAAGTAAGAGAAGAGAATGTTTTCAAATCAATAAAAAAATCAGGAGTAATTTCCGTTAACTATTTTCAGCAGGAATGAAACCCACATATCAAAATAATCTGTATCCCAAAAACATGGATACTGATATTCCATTTATAAGTACCTTTGCAAGTTGGCGTTAAGCGAATGGCTTATGAGGGCATTTTTAATAATTTTGGTATCGTTGGTGTTTTTTACCCGTTGCGGGAAGCAGCAGGTAGGCATACCCGTTTTGCCCAAAAAAACAGCCCCGACAGAAATAAATTTTGCAGCAGGTGTAATGATCTCGCTGCAAAAAAATACTGCCAAAGCATCGAACAGCAACTTTAATTTTGCCGAAAAAATCCTTTCGCCACACCGGATCCCGGTGCTCGATACCATTGGCAACCAGATGGTTTTCGTTAAATCGAACGGCGATAGGGTAAGCATTACCTTAGATAAGTTGGTTGGCAAATACGATATTATCCTTTTCAACCCCAACAACAACCCTGTCCCTTTGCGGATTGCTGACCTGCAAGGCGCTTTCGACCAAATATTTAATATCAAGGGCGGGAATAAAACCATATTGGCGGAAAGTAGCATTGTTCAAAAAACCCCTACAACCGAACTGGATACACTGCCCCGAAAAACAGTCAGCGAATTTCTTTTGGAGTTAAAAAACCGCGACAAGAAAATTATTGTTACAACGTCCGACACCTCCGCTTCAAAACTTGTGTTACGCACTATTCCAGGGATAGAATGGGTGGAACAAAAAATTGATACCCGTCGTATTTTGAAAGTCAGTTTTGAAAACGACATTATTACATACGCCAACACCGACCGTTATTTTACCAACGGAATTACTTTCGATTTGCAGGCTGCATGGCTAAGCCGTTCGCCATTGAGGAAACTGATGCTCCGTTACAACCACAAAGCAAATGTTTCGTACAACCTGAGCATGGTGCAGGACATGTTTACACCAACCGATACGCGGGTAACGCCAACCTTGAAAAACGACCGGCCTTATGCATCGTACCTTTACTTTGGTTTTAGCAAAACTACTGCTGACCCAATCCGTAAAATCAAGATTACGAGCAGATTAAACGCTGGTTACATTGGCCCACAATCGCCGGGTTCTTTCTTGCAAACCTTGGTGCATCAAACGTTCCCAAGCAACGATACACCGCAAGGTTGGGAAACCCAGATCAATACCGATATTATTTTAAATTATACCGCCCAAGTACAAAAAGCTGTGGTTAGCAAACAAAAACTTACAGTGCTGGCAAACTTTGTTGCAAATGCTGGAACTTTAAATACCTCAACCTCTGCCGGTTTACAATTTTTGGCGGGAAAACACGAACCTGTTTTCGGATTATTGGAAAACGAAAAATGGCCCAATTCGGAATACTACTTTTTCGCAAAAACTAATATCAGTTTTGTAGCTTATAATGCACTTCTACAAGGCGGGACTTTTAACCACAACAATATTTTTGTGCTTTCGGGAAACGAAATACAAAGGTTTGTTGGCAGTGCCGAAGCTGGTTTTCACCTCCGTTACAAAGCATTTGGCATCGAAATGGCTCAGCATTACCTTTCGCCAGAATATAAAGGCGGTTTATGGCATAAATGGGGAAGGGTAAGTTTGTTGTTTAAGATTTAATGTGATAATGCGTTAATGTGTTAATGCGTTAATTAACCCTTCGAGTGGCTTTCCCAGCCCTCGAGGTTACATAGAACGGATAAAATGAATGTGTTAATTCGATAATTATCAATTATTTATAAAATAATTTCAACCTTTACTTTTTTACATCCCTTAAAATGGCCTCAAAAATCAATAAAATCACGACAGTTTCTTCCAGTACTTTTCAAAAGATTATGCGATTATTCCTGATATTTACAATTGCTATCCTCCTGGCAATACTGCCTTACAAAATTTCGGAAAGTGCATCTCAAGCCAAAACCCCAATTTCCACACACGAAATTACCCTGATTTTTACCGGCGACATCATGCAACATCTGCCACAAGTGGAAGCAGCCTGGAACAATGACATGGGCATGTATATTTATGATTCGTGTTTTAAATACATAAACCCTTGGTTAAGCAATGCCGATTTGGCAATTGCCAATCTGGAAACTACTTTGGCAGGAAAACCTTACAGCGGCTACCCTGCTTTTAGCTCGCCCGATGAACTTGTTACTGGTTTGTTGAAGGCGGGAATTGATTTGGTCGGCACTGCCAACAACCATTGCTGCGACCGTGGCCGGACCGGCATTGAACGGACAAGCAACATTCTCGACAGCTTAGGTTTGATGCATTTCGGGACTTACAAAAATGAAGATACTTACCGCAAAACAAATCCTTTGATTATAAATACCCGCGGCTTCAGGCTGGCATTTACCAATTACACTTATGGCACCAATGGAATCCCAATCCCGGAGAATAATGTGGTAAGCCTGATTGAAAAGGAAAGGATGAAAGCCGATTTGGTGGCCGCTACCGATTCGGCGGTTGATTTCAAAATAGTTTTTATCCATTGGGGAGACGAGTACCAACGCGCCCCAAATGCGTTTCAAAAAGATATAGCCGAGTATCTTATTGCCAATGGTGCCGATATAGTAATTGGTTCGCACCCACATGTTATACAGCCAATGGAATGGCGCAAGGCCGACAGCCTGAACAAGGAAAATATTGTGGTGTGGTCGCTGGGGAATTATGTTTCGAACCAACGAAAACGCTTTACCGATGGGGGAAGCATGTTTTCGGTTACACTTCAAAAAGGACAAGGCCAAACCCGGATAAAAGATGCCGGATACCAGCTAACCTGGGTACACAACCCAACAATTGACGGAAAGAAGCAGTATTTCATACTTCCGGCTGCCCGTTTCGAGAACGATTCCATTTTGTTGGATGCACAATCGCGCACCGATTTAAAACTTTTCCTAACCGATTCGAGGGAATTGCTCGATGCAAACAATTTGAATATTAGGGAGATAAAGTAATATTTGGCTAATTCTTATTTTGAGGTGCTATTTAACAAACATTTGCTACAAGATTTATTTTTTTTGTCCTTTGTCTTGACACAAAGGACCAAAAGTCAAGGCTTTATAGAAATTTTACACATCTGTACGCCTCGGTAAACACCCGCAAAACAAGGCTTGACAATTTGGGTACAACATCTTGGGAGCAGGTGAAGCTGTGTTTTGCTACGCACATGC
>CAJAXK010000450.1 GCA_903946925.1 uncultured Bacteroidales bacterium
CATGTGAGGGTTTTCTTTCCAACCGAAAACAATTTTATGGCATATTCCATGTAACCCGTTAAAAATAAACAATGCACATGAAAAGAAGAATTCAATATGTTGTTGCAATAGCTGTACTGGCGATGCTCAGCTTTTCGACCAGCGTAATGGCCCAGCCAGATCCTGATCCAGGTGGAGGCGGCCTTCCAGGCGGTGGCGATCCAGGTGGCGGATCTATCGGTTCCGGCGCCCCAATCGGCGATGGTATTTATATGCTGATAGCCCTTGCCATGGTTTATGGTATCAGCCGCTGGTATGCCATACACAAACAAAATTCGGTGTTAGCATAAGCTGTTAACCTCTAATTTAAAAACCCGCTTCCTGACGAGGAAAGCGGGTTTTTTGTTGATAAAAGAACCAAAGGAATTACATTTTTAAAATTAGGTATTGAATATCCTTGTCCTGTATGCATATCAGCAATCCGTAACAGTGTCAAGAATCACAATGCTATTTTTCTAATGTCGGTTCCTTTATGAAAATCTTATCTTACGGCATCATTGTGGAACAAGGTTTTGGATCTTGAGCAAAATTATTAAAGTGTTGAGGCTGGTCGAGTCCATATCGTACTATCGTTTTGATAAAGCTAAAACTAACATATGCATTCTATGCTAAACACAGCTTTACTTGCTCTTAGGGTGTTGTTCAACTGTATCAAACCTATACTTTTAAGAAACAATAGGGACGAAGAATGCAAACATAATCTGCAAAAGGGAAATTGAAACAGTAAAAGAATCTTAAAACTACATTTTAATATTTGACAATCAACTTTGATATTTGCTTGCATGTATCAGGTAATTAGATATTTGCGGAAATAGTTTTGTGTTTTTCAAAAATAAATTTGAATTGCTTTGTAGTGAAGGAAAAAGTTATATCTTTGCACAGCATTTGAGAGGGGAGGAGAGTAAGGGGTTTAACATTTCAAAGATTTCAAATAAGTAGGTTTTATTTGTTGAAATGCTAAATGTCTGAATTAGTAAGCGAAAGAAAGTTTAGTTCAAGTGCCATTTTTACGTTAGTTCTTAAAGTAGATAGATGTTTTGCTTAATAAGCTAAACGGATAAAAATAATAGTTCGGGGTATAGCGCAGTCCGGTTAGCGCACCTGGTTTGGGACCAGGGGGTCGTAGGTTCGAATCCTACTACCCCGACAGAATTAAATACGAAAGCCTTGATTATGTTGATAATCAAGGCTTTTTTAATTTTATTGTTCAAGCAATGTTCAATCAGCCATAGAATGGAAAATAAAATAGAATCCTCAAATTGTATCCATTTACCCCATCAATTTGCACTTTTCACCATAGGTTTTACTTATACGTTTAATTCCTTTTCAAAGGCATTTGTATCGGCAGGCACTCCAACAGGCCTCTTCGCAAGCGTTTGAATGAGCTTACCCTGAAGTTTCATAGCAATGCTCCGCGACAAACCTTGAAATCTATATGTTACAGTTATCCCCTTTTAAACATAAAGTAAATTTACAATAGCTAACATTCACAGATGGTTTTAGTGGCATTTTTGGGGCATTCTTTTCGAAATGAGTATCCGTATTCCGGTTTTTCCTGGAAATTTGCAGACAGAATCCCACTATTTTGATGGAGAATAATCAAAATTATTCGACGGAAGGGAGCATTTGGTAAATAAAGGAAAACATTGTTCGTTTTGAGAATGAGGAATTTTCGCAAAGGATACTCTTTATCTATAAATGTAGCCGCCTTCGGACCACAATAGTAGATTGACTTTTAGGATATAAAAACGAAATTATGAGTCCTTTTGAGATGACCTGAGTCATAAGATTTGCAAAAAAAAACACTTACAACAAATCGCTGTAAGTGTCTGATTTTGAAGCTCCCCCTTCAGGACTTGAACCTGAGACCCTCTGATTAACAGTCAGATGCTCTAACCAACTGAGCTAAGGAGGAATGATGTTTTTTGTTTTTCCCTCGTTTGGGACTGCAAAAGTAAACATTCATTCGGAAATAACAATATCTTTGCAAAAAAAAATTCAAAATCTTTAAAAACCTATTTTATACCCATTATGAGTACTGTAATTGTTGGAACTGTTGCATTTGACAAAATTGAAACCCCTTTCGGGAAAACCGATAAAATATTGGGTGGAGCCGCCACTTTTATTAGCCTTACAGCATCGCAATTTGCCGATAATGTACACATTATTAGCGTAGTAGGTGGCGATTTTCCCGACGAATATATTAAACTGCTTTCGGATAGGAAAATCAATACCGATGGGCTTCAGGTTAAACCCGAAGGAAAATCGTTCTACTGGTCGGGCCGGTACCATACCGATATGAATACACGCGATACCCTTGTTACCGAGTTGAATGTGCTTGCTGACTTTGACCCTATTTTGCCAGCAAGTTGCCAAACCCCTGAATTTGTTGTGCTTGGGAACCTTACACCCAGCGTTCAGATGCGCGTTTTGGATCAGCTCACAACCCGTCCGAAACTGATTGTTATGGACACCATGAATTATTGGATGGATTCAGCCTGGGACGACCTCATGAAGGTGATTGCAAGGGTTGATGTGCTAATGGTAAACGATTCGGAAGCAAGACAGTTGACCGGTGATTATTCCCTTGTGAAAGCCGCGCAAAAAATCCTCGGGATGGGTCCAAAATACTTAGTAATAAAAAAAGGTGAACATGGGGCTTTGCTGTTTCATGGAAACAGCGTTTTTTATGCGCCTGCACTCCCTTTGGAGGAAGTTTTTGATCCAACGGGTGCCGGTGATACTTTTGCTGGTGGTTTCATTGGGCATTTAGCAAGTACAGGCGATATTTCGTTCGGGAATATGAAAAATGCCATTATATATGGTGCTGCAATGGCATCGTTCACTGTCGAAAAATTCGGTACCGAAGGATTGTTGAACCTAACTAAGGAAGCAATTGAAGAAAGGCTTAAACTTTTTGTTGATCTTGTTCAATTCGACATTTCGCTTGTAAATTCATAGTCGCAGATACCATTTTCTGATTTTATGTTTTAAGGGCTGTTAATCATTAGATTAGCAGCCTTTCTCATTTGTTTTGACCCTTGTTTTTTTGTTAAATATAGATTGAAAAATAAATATGATTGGCATGAACCAATTTTATCAGTATATTTGGATAATATTTAAAAGTAGTCCAACCATTTTTCAACCAATTTAAACAAACTTTTACGATGAGAAAACATCTACTCTTATTCTTTGCCTTACTTTTAGGTGTTTATGCAATGGGACAAAATCTCAGCATCACCACTGTTCAAAATGATGAGGGAACCGAGTTCAACCCTCAACTGTCGCATTGGAATACCCCTGAAACGGATGCAATGTCAATCTGGGCCTTACCAAGTATTGGATCAACCTCCGGGAATACAAGGGCTCCGGGTAATACATTCAGATACCAGCGCACCGAATACCTGATAACAGCGGCCGAAATGGCTGCAAGCGGTTTCCCTGTCGGGTCTGAAGTGAACTCAATAGGTTTCTTAATTGGTACAGCAGGTGCTACTACCCAATCTGGGAATTTTACAGTGTATTTAAAGAATACTGCCGATGCTACTTATTCGTTAGGGGCAAACTGGGATGTAAACGGATTTACACAGGTGAGCAATATTGCCAACTGGACTGTCCCAATTGCTGTAGGTTCTTATGAAGTTCCTTTTTCGGGCGGATCGGCATTTACTTATACCGGAGGTGGTGTATATGTAGCCTGGGAATTTAGTAATCCTGCCGGAGCATTAGGTACAACTGCATTGGTTGCCTTGTGTAATACCAATTTAGCTAACGGTCTGGTGGGGAACAGGAGTTCGACTGCCATGCCAACAGCCTTGGCCGCTTCGGCTTTTAGGCCGGCAACCATTTTTGGCAATAGTTTTTATACTGACATTATTGGGTTAACCAACATTTACACGCTTGCACGGAATCCTATCCCTTATGGAACCCCGACCCCAATAGGTGTGAGGGTAAGCAATTTATCAGCCGCACCTGCTACTTTTGATGTTACTGTTACCGTGAAAGATGCGACCAATACTTTTGTTAGATATACCTCAACGCAAACTGTTACAGCACTTGCAGCTGGTACAGCATCAATAATCAATTTCACCGGATGGAATCCAAGCATTCAGGAAGAAGTAAATATTTCAGCTGCTACTTCAGTAATTGCCGGGGAAAACTGGACTTCCAATAATTCATTAACCAATCCTTGTAGCGTGAACGGTAGTTTGTATTCATATAATTACAGTACTACAGGTGCAGGAGGTTTTGGTTTTACTTATCCGGGAACCGGGATTTTTGCCGCTAAATACACCATGAACGGACAAGGGAAAGTTACAGGTGCAAATTTGGTAATTGGAAATTCGGCCACAAACACTGGAAACTCCATTTACGCAGTTGTACTGAACAGTGCTGGTGCAATTGTAGCGCAATCGGCTGCTTATACAATGGTTGCTGGTGATATTGGAACCAATAAAAACTTCACTTTCCCTACACCACCTGTTTTTACTGATGAGATTTTTTATGTAGGTTTGGCCCAGGTTGCTGGAACTGCCCAATATTATCCAATGGGCACATTCCCTGAATCTCCACAAAGGGATTTGACTTTTTATACCGCTGACCTCATAGGTGGTAATGTTGGCTTGCTTCCTTTAACCTTTAATTTGAAATATGGAATTGAAGCACAGGTAGCCCCAAATTTCACCCTTCCAACAATAACCACCCTTGCTGCAAGTTCAATCACTGCCAGTTCTGCCACCTTGAACGGAAGTGTAATGGCCAGTAGCAATACAGTAGGTGTTTCTTTCGAATACGGCCTGACAACTGCTTATGGAACCACAGTTGCCGGAACTCCGGCTACTGTTTCCGGGACAACAGTTACCAATGTTTTGAACAATCTCACAGGACTTCTCCCTTCAACAACCTACCATTTTAGGGCTGTTGGAACAATAGGATTGTTTAAATTTTATGGAGCAGATCTTACTTTTACTACTTTGGCAGCACCTCCTACAGTAGTAACCCTTGCCGCCACTGCAATTGGGAACGCAGATGCTACCCTTCAAGGCACAGTCAACGCCAATGGGCAATCTACAGCAACAAGCTTTGAATATGGTCTGACTACTGCCTATGGAACCACTGTGAATGGAACACCATCAACGGTTACAGGGAGCATGGTAACACCTGTTTCTGCCAGCATTTCAGGGCTTGCACTTAGCACAACCTACCATTTCAGGATAAAAGGTGCAAATATTGGAGGTACATCCAATGGCAATGATATGACTTTTACAACAGGTTGCAACATTCCGGTAACCGCAGGTACAATAGCCGGCACTGCGTCGGTATGCCAAGGAGCCAATGCAGTTGCTTACAGTGTACCAGCAATAACCAACGCAACAACATATTTATGGGTACTTCCGACCGGCGCAACAATTGCTTCGGGAAGTGGCACAAATGCGATAACTGTTAATTTCAGTGCTTCGGCAGTATCAGGAAATATTACAGTTGCAGGCTCAAACTCTTGCGGTGCAGGAACAGCTTCCAATTTTGCCGTTACAGTGAATCCATCACCAATGCCTTCATTAACCTCCGGTCCTGTTGGGGTATGTGTTGGTGTCACGGGGGTTACATATCAAACACAATCAGGGATGTCGGCTTATAGTTGGACTATCTCTGCTGGTGGGAGCATTACAAGTGGTGCAGGAACCAATACTATACATGTAAACTGGAATACTGTTGGCGCACAAACATTGGGCTTAAGTTACACTTCTGCTGCTGGCTGTGCTGCTGCCGCACCAAGTGTGATACCAATAAATGTGGTTTCCTTGCCTGTACCAACTATTTCGGGTCCAGCCAATGCTTGCCTTGGATTTACCACAAATGTATATTCAACACAATTGGGGATGACCGGTTACAATTGGTCAGTTTCTGCAGGTGGAACAATTACTGCTGGTGCTGGAACAAATGCAATTACAGTTACATGGACAACTTTGGGCGCAAAAACAGTTCAGGTTAACTATACCAATGCTGAAGGTTGTAGTGCTGTAAGTCCAAGTGTTTTCAATGTTTCGGTAAATCCAACACCAACTCCAACATTATCGGGGCCAACAACTTTATGCGCTGGTTCAACCGATATTGTTTATACAACCCAACCTGGGTTTAGTAATTATTCATGGTCTGTTTCTTACGACGGGATAATTACATCTGGTCAAAATACAAATGAGGTAACAGTTAACTGGGCATCTGCAGGTTTGCGCACCATTTCGGTAAATTACGAAAACGCCCTGGGATGTTCGGCAGTTTCCCCAACTACCTCCAATGTTACTGTAAACTCAGCACCAGTTCCAATTATATCTGGGTTAAGCCAGGTTTGCCAAGGATCAACTGCAGTTGCTTATACTTGCCAGGGAAACTATACAGGTTATGTTTGGACAATATCTGCCGGAGGAACAATTGTTTCAGGTGCGGGTACCAATGCCATATCCGTAAACTGGAATGTTGCCGGTAACCAAACGGTAAGTGTTAGTTATTTAAATGGTTTTGGATGCGCGGCCATTACACCAACCGTTTATAGTGTATTAGTTGATCCAAAACCTGCCAACGCAGGGGTTATCCTTGGAACTTCACCTGTTTGTGCAGGAGCTACTGAAATAATGTACACCGTTGCACCCATTGCCCTTGCTGATACTTATGTTTGGACTTTACCTGCAGGTGCCACAATTGTTTCGGGTGATAATACCAGGACAATAAGGGTTAATTTTTCAAATACCGCATCATCTGGCATAATTAAAGTGAGCGGAAGCAATAGTTGCGGACTGGGAGCAAGTTCCCCAAATTTCAACTTGGTAGTAAACCCAATTCCAGCAACTCCCGTGATAACGCAACACGTTGATACCTTGATTAGTAGTGCAAATAGCGGAAACCAATGGTATTTGAACGGCGCAATCATTGCCGGGGCAACAGGGAAAAAACACATTGCTGTTTATACCGGAAGTTACACAGATGTTGTCACTTTAAGCGGTTGTAGTTCGGCTGTGTCAAATGCAATTGTTGTCCATCCGGTTGGAATAGATGTTGAAAAAGCGGATCGAACTTTTGAAATTTTCCCTAACCCTAATAATGGCGAATTCAATGTAAATATTGAAACACTGAAAAATGAGGTTTATGATATCAATATATACAACAGTCTTGGTTCATTGATCTGGAAACAGGGGAATGTGAGCATAAATGGAACATTTACAACCCATGTTGTGCTTAAAGATGCCCCATCGGGTGTTTATATGGTGGCTCTGCGAAACCAGGCCAACAACATTGTAAAAAAAGTTGTTATAAAAAAATAGAAACTCGTTTTAGTACCAAAAAAGCCGGAGCAATCCGGCTTTTTACTTTTGTTTTGGTTTCATCTGCCAGTTTGGGTATATAGTGGAAAGCCCTTGCTTCTTTGATTTATATTTCCCTAAATGCTTTCAAAGTTTGAATAAAATGGCATCTTATTATAACCTTGCATCAAATTATCAAAGAGCCACCCTGTAAATTCATATTCTTCCCCACAGCCCAAATTGAAGTGATGCCTCTTAGCAGACAAAATGTAAGGAAAAAATAATTACTTTTGCCAACATAAAAAACACCCTGATATGAAATTTACATTCCATAAAGCGATTATGTTCGCTTCAATCCTTTTGTTTTCATGCACTGTTGCATTGTCTCAAAAGGTAGCTGATCCTGTAATAATTACCGGTACAATTACCGAAAAAGGTGCTTTTAAACAAATTTATCTCGACACATTGAATGGTCAAAACCCATGGATTTTTGTGTCGTCGGCTATTGACGACAATGGCTCTTTCAAATTGGTGGCACCTATTGTCAACACGGATATTTACAGGCTCCGACTGGATGACAAAAACTTTATTTGGCTCATACTTTCGCCCGGCGAAAAGGTAAGCTTGAAAACTGTTGGTGCCCAACTGGGGTTCAATTCGGCCATTCAAGGATCGCCACAAACACAATTGTTATTTAGTGCCATGAATGCTTCGCAACAGTTTGAAAGCCAAAAATCCGCGCTTAACCAACAGTATAACGAAATTCAATCTTCACCCAAACGCGATTCGCTTGCAGCAATAATTATAAATCAATTCCGTGTGAACGATTCGTTGCAAAAAGCCACATTGAAAGCACAAATGGAGAAAAACCCATCGTCGTTAGCTTGGATATTTTTTCAGGATAAACTCGATATGGCCACCGATTTTGAAACTATTGACAAAATTGATGCAGCTATGTTCAAAGCGTATCCCAACAATGGTTTTATCCAACAACACCATCAACAGGTTAGTGTAGAGCGCAAAACAGCCATAGGGGCACAGGCTCCCGAAATAGCGCTTACCGATGTGGATGGGAACATAAGGAAGCTTTCTTCCCTTAAAGGCAAAGTTGTTTTAATCGATTTTTGGGCATCGTGGTGTGGCCCTTGCCGTAAGGAAAACCCCAATGTGGTAGCCGTTTATGGAAAATATAAGGATAAAGGGTTTGAGGTTTTCAGTGTATCGCTCGACAAAGATAAAGCTGCATGGCTGCAAGCTATCACAAAAGACAACCTTTCGTGGCCAAACCACGTTAGCGATTTAAAATATTGGAAATCGGAAGGTGCGGCCACGTATGGGGTTTCGTCCATCCCTTACACTGTGTTAATTGATAAAAAAGGCAAGATTGTTGCTAAAAAATTACGCGGTGTTGATTTGGAAAACAAGGTGAAAGAACTTTGTAAATAACCACTTTTCAGAGCATTACTTTTCGCTTTTTGCAGTAACTAACGATTCCCTGTTTCAATAACATACTACCCCTGACGGTAGAATAAGTATGATTGAATGTGAAAGCCAAGACGTGCAAACGTGTTGGCTTTCTGATTAATTATAGGGGGTTTCCGATAAAACATGGAGCGAAAATCATCAAATGCGGACCAATAATGACAAAAACCGGAACGGCCTTGACAAAACACGGAGCAAGAATGAGAATATAAGAGAATGAAATTCATGGGGTGGATCCGAAATTCTGGAGTGCGGATATGAAAGCCAACGATATTTCAAATTTCCAAGTTTATGCTCATGCTATTCCAGATTCGGTAGCACAAATCATAAAATATGCAACTGAACGGAACGAAAAAAGTGTTCCGCGAGGTATGGTTTATTTTTCTACCATTGCCACCGCCCTAATCAACGATGCTTCGGCTTCAATCTTGAGTGGGAAAGCTGTAAAAATGCAGTTTTCTTTTCCTATAAGCTGTTCGAGATTGGTGAGGTTTTCGACCAGAAACCGGCTTTTCCTCAGGAAAATATTATGAAACCCAAATGGTGATTTGTCGGGTGAAGGCGAATCGAAACCTGCGATTGACACCTCCGAAAGTACCAGAGCTTCTGCAATTTCATCATCAAATTCCGGATAATCGTAATAATAACTTTCCGTTTTCCACATTTTGCTGTATCCGGTACAAAAAAGGACAATTTTGTGTTGGCTGAAAAGCGGCTTCCATTCCTCACGCATTTTTATTGTTGACAATCCCCTTACATCAACAACGGTGGCTTTTCCGGCAAACTTTCCGATGGGATAGCTGTCAATTGTAAGCGTGTCGGCTTTTGCATGAAAAGGTGCATCGATATGGGTTCCTGTATGCATGTTCGATTCTAATCTATGTGTAACATAGCCAGTAGCTTCAGGAAGCAAATCGCGGATGATTGATGGTGTTTTTTCTCCGGGAAAAACTGGCATTTGGTGGGATATGGTTTGCGTTAGGTCAATATATTCCATTGGTAGCAATTAAAGTGTTAATAATTCGTCCTGTTGTGATTGGGTGATTTTCTTCCAGCAAACTCCCCTGAAATCGCATGGGTAAGGTTTCATGCAATGTTGGCCCGGCTGGATGTTGGGAGATTTGTCTTGCTTAAGCACTTCCAACATTTGAACTATGTTTTCGCTGACAAAAGCCTCTTTTTCTTCGCACAATTGGCTCACATCCGTAAAAGCGAACATTTTTTCTAGTTCCACATCAGCGTTTAACTCAATCTCACTGTTTCTGTGAACTAAGTAAAATTGCTCCGGTTTCAATCCGGCAAAGTTTAAAACATGGTACTGCAAAAAGGCATCGTTGTAGTAAACATCGCTTAATTTCAGGCTGCTTTTTACCTCATAAGCATTATATCCATTTTGTTGTTTTACCAAAATATCGAGGGCAACAATAATACTATCGGATATAAAACAAGCCTCATAAATTACTGGAAATCCTTCCTTAATTAATCCTTCAGTTTTTAAAGCCGATGATTTTCCTGGTCTCGAAATGGTTGCACCGCCAGGAAAAAGTTGTTGGGCAACCTTCCCGACCGCATGGCCCCTGGCAAATTTGGCAAGTTGTTCTTCGCTGATCTTATCGCGGAGGTATGGCCTGAACTTATTTAGGTACAACGATTTATGACATTGCAGCCCACGGATATACGTCGATTTTGAAAGGATATATTCTGCCATTTTTACAAGTATTGTTTACAAAGATAGCTTAATTCGGCCTTAATTCATCTGATATAAGCAGATGAACCAAAAATGGATTTTGTTCAGTCAACAGGAATCAGCTTCAAAAAAAGAGCCTTGCAGTCTATGTCTACAAAGCTCTTAATTATCTGGTGTTACTAACTCTTCCGGCTAAAAACCTCACCCCTTTCCTTCCCCTCACCTTGAAAAAAGAAGAGGGGAGGGTTCGGAACGATGCTTAGGTAATTGGCTACTTTCAACTAACTAAAAATAAATGACTGAATTTGAATCTATTATAGAGAGTAGTCTGCACCATTTTTCAAGTCAAGTTAATTCCAATTAGCGCTACAAAAACTGTATCGGTCTATTAACTATTAACCATTTTCTATTAACTTTTCTCCATTAACTATTTCCTTACTTCAACCCGCGTCGTTTCAAAAACGGATCCATTGAAGGTTCCTGTCCACGGAATTTCTTATATTGAACCATTCCTTCATCATCACCCGATTCGGCGAGGCAATTTTTCCGGAAACTGGCTGCAAGTTCGGGGTTAAAAATATCACCCGATTTCCTGAAATAGTCGAACGCATCGGCATCCAAAACGGCAGCCCAGGTGTAAACATAATATCCGGCGGCATACCCACCATTAAAAATGTGCGAAAAATAGGTCGAACGGTAGCGCGGCAATATTTCCTCAATCAATCCGATTTTGCTCATTGCTTCTTTTTCAAAAACCTCAGGATCCACTTTTGCCGGTGCTGCAAGTTTATGATAATCTAAATCGAGTATGGAAGCTGCCAGGTATTCAACAGTTTCGAAACCCTGGTTGAAAAGACCACTATTTACAATTTTGGTAATCAACTCATCAGGGATAACTTCTCCGGTTTTGTAATGTTTAGCA
>CAJAXK010000451.1 GCA_903946925.1 uncultured Bacteroidales bacterium
ACACACCGAAGCAACCTTGACTTACGACACCAAACTGGTAGCAACAGGAAAGACTGTTACTCCAAGTGCCATTGTCATCTGGGACGGCGCAAGTGCTGACATGACCGCCAACTATGATATCAGCTATGTCAATGCCACCGATGCAACCATCACTAAAAAAACCCTCACAATCTCTGGCTCCTTCACCGCCTACAATAAACTATTTGATAATACAACAAGTGCGGTTATCAACAATAATAGCCTGAGTCTAGTAGGTATAATAAATCCGGATGTTGTTAATCTTACACCGGTTGCAGCTTTTGCTTCAGCCGCAGTCGGAAATACGATAACTGTAAATTTAACTTCTTCTTCCTCTTTAGATAATGGGAACTATAGTATTTCGCTTGTTGGCGCACCAACAACCACCGCTAATATTGTTGCAGCTTCAACACCTGATATTACAAATTCAGATGGAAGCACAGCAACTGTTGCCACGGTTACCGGTTCAACACTCGGTTATATGGTACCAAACCGCGGTTCGGGATTTACCTATGTCTGGGAACTGGTTGATGTACCAACAACTAATGTTTTATTAGTTAGCCCAGGTTCGCCAAATTATGCTGAAGTAACATGGAACGAAACAGGTAGCCTCAAAGTAACCGAATTTTACAGTGGCTCCGGTACTGATGGAACGGATCAGATTGCTGTAACTGTTACCCCTATCGCCCTCAAAGGAAACATCACCTACAAAAATGCAGCTAACACCCCAATGGGCAATGTAACTGTATCACTGCTCAATGCAAGCAATGTATCCTTAGGAAGTACAACTACAAGCCCAACAGGGTACTATCAATTCGCCACCATGCCTTCGGGTACTGTTGCCAAAATACAGGTTTCAACAGCAAAAACCTGGGGCGGTGGTAATTCAACCGATGCTTTGGCAATGTCGCGCAGAGCTATTGGTAATCCTCCTGGATTCTGGTTGGCTGATATGGCACACATTGATGAAGTAGGTGATGTTAATGCTACCAACATTGTTAATGCTACCGATGCATTGCTTGTAAAACACCGTGCTATTCAGTTAGTAAGCAGTTTTGCTGCCGGCGACTGGTCATTCTATTCTCCCTCGGATAACCTGATGTTCGAAAATTCTGCACTTGGTACTGCCTTATTAGCATATACACCTGTACCAGGAACAATCAAGGACATTCAGGCCATGTGTTATGGCGATGTGAATGGATCGTTTACTCCAGGTGCTTCGAAAAGCAGCATCGCGGTACTTAGCGATAGCATTATTAACATTGGCAGCGGGCAGCTATTCGAATTGCCAGTAAAGGTCGAAAACAGCATGGATCTTTCGGCACTCACCCTGTACCTCAACTATGCATCCGACAAACTCGAAGTATTGGATGTCAAGTCCGATCTTCCTGACTTGATGTTCAATGTTAAGGATGGCAGTATTAATATGGCCTGGTCCGAAATCCAGCCGGTATCAATTGCCGATCGTGGCAAACTGATAACCCTTGTATTGAAAAGCAAGGCCACTATTACATCTGAAGATGAGTTGTTTACCTGCAATGGGATATCGGAATTTGCTAACAAACAAGGCGAAACCATTCAACCTGTAAATTTGGTAATCAACCGCCTCGACAATACTGGAGCCTATGGCCTAAGCGATAACCTTTCTATGGAGTATGGCTTTACGGTTAGCCCGAACCCATTTGGCAGTACAGCTAAAATTGCAGTAACACTTCCTGAAAGGGCTGATGTGAAAATTACCCTGCTTAACAGTGTAGGGAAAGCTGTTGCTGTTCTAGCCGACCAAACAATGGACATGGGCTTGAATTCCTGGCCAATACCAGCCGAAAGCCTCGACCTTCCTAACGGGGTTTACTTCGTTCACCTGGAAGCTACCGGAAAACAATCATCCTGTAGCCGCACACTTAAAGTAATCCATATCAAGTAACCAAAGCTGTCCCGCCGGGATGCCCTTTCATAAGGGCATCCTACGGGATCTTGCTTATCCCCATCCCAGATTACTTATTAAAATACGTATGGCTATGAAAAAAAATATACTTGCACTGCTCCTTATATTTAATACGGTGTTTGTGTTTGGACAAACTACAGTTACTTGTACCCTGCCAGATATAATAGACGCTACGCCTGGAACCGTTACTGTCCCTGTAAATATAACCGCATTCGATAATATTGCCGCACTCTCCATTTATTTTGAATATGACCCTACTATTCTAACATATTCCTCGTATACAAATCCTAATGCCACCACTACATTTCCAGGTTTGGAAGTTAACTCCTTTGTGGTGGGCAATTCGTACCGTATTGGTATAGTTTGGTCGGCATCAGGGGCCACAGGGGCAACTTTGCCATCGGGGGTTTTAGCCAATATCGTATTCAATTACGTTACAGGAACCGGCAATTTTACCTTTCTACAAAGTATTTGTGAGGTTACAAATATGAGCTATGCCACTGTGCCTGTACTTTATACGGATGGCAGTATTGCCCCCAGCAACCCGGCTTTTGTAAGTATCCCTGAGTTGACAAACCAGGCAGCACCAAACAATGGTTTATTGGTACCGGTTAATGTTGATTTCCAAACTATTGTGGGTGGTGTTAACTCATTTACGTTTGTGGTGGCTTATGATGAAACCAAACTGACTTACCAGAATTTTCAAAGTGCATCCCTGAGCGGTATAGAAGTATTGCAACTTACCAACCCAACACGGATTGTTATCGAATGGTCAGATGCAGTTTCTGCTGGTAGCCTGTTAAATGGCAAACTTCTCGATCTGGTATTTAATTATATTGGTGGTACTTCGGCACTGTCCTTCGACGAAAATTTATGCCACATTGGCGACCACAATGCTTTGGAAGTCCCTGCGGTTTATACCGATGGGCTGGTTACACAAAACCCGGGCACAGTTGTAAATGTTACAGCCGCAACCAAAATTGCAACACCAGGCACGGTTGTATTAATACCGGTTACTGCAAACAATTTTACCAACATTGGAGCTTTCGATTTCCTGATAAATTATGATTTGTCAGTACTTAGTTTCACAGGCTTGGTAGATTATCATGCGAATTTAGTTCCTCTTACCGGCAGCCTTGCAACAAATATTACGGCTACAGGTGTAGGGATTAACTGGCAGGCTTCAGCCACAGCCCTCACTATACCATCCAGTGAAAAATTGTTCGATATGCAGTTTACCTATAACGCAGGCAGCACTACTTTAAAATTCGATCCGGTTTTAAGTGCAGTAAGCACTTTTGGGCTTACTACACTAACGGTGGAATACGTTGATGGGGCGGTATCGGAAACCCAGGCTCCCACTGCATCAGCAGTTATGCCCGATGTGGTTGCAATTCCGCTCACAACAGTTGATGTCCCTATTAATGCTACAGGTTTTGCCGGGATTGGAGCTTTTGATCTGGTAGTTGCTTACGATGTTACCGCACTGGAATTTAAAGGGATTTTCAATCCATTGGCCTCCTTATCCTCAACCGGGGAATTAACGTATAACGCCACTGGTGGAAAAGTTTATATAAGTTGGGCGATTGACCCCGCGGCAGTAACAGGTTTAACGATTGCCGATAATGAGAAACTCTTTGATATTGAATACGCCTTTAATGCAGGGAGTTCAGTGCTTGCTTTCGACCAAACCAGTTGTGTGGTAAGCAAGTTTGACCTGGATCCGGTAATTGTTTCCTATACCGATGGTTCGGTAGAGGGAGGCATACAACTTAACTTGAAACTTTTCCTCGAAGGCTTGTACAATCCAGCCACTGGCCTGATGAACAAAGCTCAGGACTATGTTGGAGGTGTTACAGAGGATAAGTTTACCGGTACCATAGCAGATCAAATAACGGTTGAACTACACAATACAGCAAACTATACAACAACAGTGCATACCGAAGCCACGGTAAACCTGAATACAGATGGAACAGCAAGCGTAACCATTCCTTCGACTTTTTCGGGTTCCTACTATGTAACCATAAAACAGCGCAACCATATCGAAACAGTAAGTGCCAGCCCGGTATCTTTTGCATCCTTTACTGTGCCTTACGATTTTACCACAGCAGCCAATAAAGCCTATGGAAGCAATATGAAGCTGGTTAAAACAGGGGTATGGGGGCTTTTTGCAGGGGATATTGATCAGGATGCAAATATCAATATAAACGATGGCGGCCCGATTAATACAGGTATAAAAGTTGGCACACAGGGATATCTGGCTATAGATATTAATGGGGATGGCGTGGTAAATATCAATGATGTAGGCCCTGTAAACATAAGTATAAAAAGTGGTATTGCCGTGAGCAAACCGTAGCTGACCAAGATTAACTATAAATAACTCTAATGATTAAATAAACATAACCATGAAAAAACTGATCGTTGTATTTCTACTTCTATCCCTTACCTCTTATCTGAAGGCTCAAACCTATACGTATGAGGTGAAGATGGATAATTTCCAACAAGTAAATGAAACCGAGTTCCAATTTGATGTCAACATAAGAAAGGGAACCGGGAGCAGCGATTTTGCACTTTATGCAATGCAATGCCGTTGGTCCTACAATTCAGCCCTTGTAAACGGCGGAACTTTTCATACCGATTACCTCACATTGGTTGGTGGAAGTACCCCTACTGGTACACAGCTCTATCAGAAAGCAGGCTGGTTTTCGGATAATGATTTTACCAGGATAAGTTCGACTCAGCTTGGCTGGGCTACTGTCTCTATAATATTGGGCAATGGCGATCAGATAACAGTTATTGATGATACATGGCGTAAGGTTGCCCGATTCAGTGCTAAACTGAGAAACAGTGACAATACTGCAATGCATAATTTTGCCGATGTTGATGCACAGTTTGCATTTGAGACTTCAGGTATCAACCTTATAGTAAGGCGTTGCGATGGTTATACTGGCAGCAATCCTACGGCAACAATGGTTGGAAACGGCAACTCCGAAGTTTTACCGGCAGGTCGTGTTGTAACTCCCGCACTTGGGGTGGCAGTAAACGCACGTAAATTAGCTGGTTACTATTTCACAGGCACCGGCAACTGGAGCGAAACCGCCCGCTGGAACAATATTACAACCGCTAATGCCAACACTCTCCCTGGTGCATCGAACAATGCAATTATTGCTGGTTCGGCAACCACTACCGATACACGTACAGTAAAGGATCTTACAGTAGCTTCAGGTGGATACCTTCTTATCAGCACAGCGGCACAGCTTACTGCGGATAATGTGTATAACGATAACACTGGAGGAGGTGGCGGTTCGGGTGTTGTTACTCTTGCTAATTGGAATTTTCAATCAGCAACAGTAGGGACGACAATACCAACCCCATATTTAGCGGATGCCGGCATTTCAGCAAATATAAATATTGCACCTTTTCAAGTTGGAAGTCCTGCAACACTTGGCTTCTACTTTAATTTTAGCGCTTCTGGGGGTACAATAGCAACAAGAGCAACCACTTGGTATGATGAATTAGAGGACGTTTGGGGGTATTGGAAAGTAAGTCTATCATCAGCTGGTTTCCAAAATTTAAAACTTAGTTCAAAGCAATATTCAGTTGCATCAGGTCCGAAATCCTTTAAAATACAATATAGTCTTAATGGCACTTCTTGGACTGATGTTTCAGGGGGGGCAGTCACTGTTTCTAACAATTGGACAACTGGTGTTATTAATAATTTAACATTACCTTCAGCATTGGATAATCTATCAATCATTTATCTCCGCTGGCAAGCAACAGAGACAAATGTATCAAATTTTAGCACTAGTGCTATTGATGATATTGTGATAACTGGAGAATATATGCCAACAGGCATGTTAATCAAATCCACAATAGATGGTACTGGTTCATTGATTCAAAGCAGCACGGGTGTAAACGCCACCATGGAGCGTTATATCGCCGGTGCCGATTGGGGAGTTTGGAATGATGGCTGGCACTTTCTGAGTTCACCGGTTGCTGCTCAGGCAGTAGCACCTGTTTTTAACACCGAACCTTACGATTTCTACTCCTGGTATGAACCACTAAACGAATGGGTAAATTATAAAAACACTTCCGGTACTCCTTGGGCAACAGCCAATACCATCAACAATGAGTTATCCAACAACACAGCCAATTTTTTGGTAGGCAAGGGATATATGGCAGCTTATGATGAGGATCAAACCAAATCCTTTACCGGCGAACTGAATGTGGCGAATGTTAACATCACCGGCCTCCCCATTACTGGGAGCACTGGCACCAACCGTAGCTGGCACCTGCTTGGCAACCCTTTTTCCAGTGCGCTTACCTGGTCGGATAGCTGGACAAAGACAAATATTGCCGGTACAGCCAAAATATGGAAGGAAATAAACCAAAGTTATAGCGACCTTGCTTCATCCGGTGCTGCAATTCCGGCAACAAACGGATTTATGGTACAGGTAAATGCTGCGCCCGGTTCCATTACTATTCCTGCCACTGCCAGGGTACATAGTTCACAGGCTTTTTACAAATCGTCGGATCAAAAGATGATGCTTACAGCCCGCAATTTAGACTTCCCTTCGGCACAGGAAAGTGTAATCGAAAACAACCCGAATTCCACCACCGGCTTCGATCTGGAATATGACGGCGAATTCCTTACCGGTTATGCACCTTTGTTTTTCTCGGAGTCAGAAAATATACATTTGAGCACCAATAGCCTGCCGCTTATTTCTTCAACTACCGAAATCCCTTTCACTTTCGTTAAAAATGAGGGCACTAATTTTAGTATCGAAGCAGTTGGTGCTAGCACTTTAGCTCCCGAAGTATGGTTAATGGACAAAAAAACTAATATTGACCATAACTTGTTGCTCAATCCAGTGTATAATTTTACTGCTACATCCAGCGATGACCCTAATCGCTTTGTATTGCATTTTGGAACCGTAAGTGTGGTGGATATAAAAGCAAACCCCGATTTTACAGTTTGGTACAACGACGGCCGGATCTGTTTTTCATCAGTACCAGCCAATATTCAAAAGCTTACACTTATTGACATGGCTGGCCGCGAATTAGTAAATGTCTCAAATCCTGAATCTAAGGATGTATGGATTGGCAGCAACTTTGCAAAAGCTTGTTATTTGGTAAAGATTACTACCCAGGATGCAGTGGTTGCCAAAAAAATTGTTATTAACTAAGATAAACACAGCGATATGAAAAAGGGAATAATCCTATTTGCAGCTATACTTTTGTTTGGTGTTATTACCAAAGTTTCGATGGGGCAAACACCGCCACCTCCCCCACCGCCTCAAGGTGGCCATGGCAGTAGTGGTAACCAACCGCAAGGCGGTGCGCCAATTGGTAATGGTACAGGACTACTGATTGCCCTAAGCTTGTTTTATGCAGGCAAAAAAGTATATAACCTGCATAGCCGACCAAGCGGCAACTAATTCTTCAAATCCAAAAAATGAAAGGGGCGATATACAATTTGGGTATCGCTTCTTTTATTTCTGGCTCTGTCACGGAGAGGATAGTTGCCAATAGTGGTAATGGGTTTTCATTCATGTTTACCCTCTTCTTTTCATAGCAGGATACCATTAATAAACTAATCCCAAAAAACCAATATACTTTGAGAAAAATGGAAAACAGGATTCGTCAATTACTATCTATCCTTTGTTTTATTGCATTTATTCCGTTTGCAAACCCACAAACTGCAACACTTTCACTACCTCAGCTTACAACTTGTCCAGGCAATCAGGTAACGGTTTCAATGTTAGCCGAGAACCTTTTGAATGTGGGTGCCATAACACTTAATATTGGATACGACACTGCCGTGCTCGAATTTCAGGGCAGCGGAAACAATAATCCCCAGTTTCCTGGAATAATGACGAATGCTATTACGATACCCTATACCCAGGTTGGTATTGCATGGAGCAGCCTAACCCCAGGCTCAGTAAGCAGCGGGATACTCCTCGACCTGTATTTTAGTTTTAAAACAGATTCGTGCAACCTTACCTTTAATCCCGATTGCGATATATCAGATATTGATTTTAATCCTATACCCTTCGATTCTGTTAGCGGAAAAGTAAAACAAGCACTTCCGTACATTGCCCAAAACCCACAAAGCAATACAGTTATTGAAGGAACTGATGCCTTTTTTGAAGTTACTACAACAGGAGCAGACGACTACCATTGGCAGGAATGGAATGGCTTAAGCTGGTCAAACTTACAAAATAACAGCCTTTATCAAAACGTTTACACTTCCCAATTAACGATTACAGCAACGCCTTCATCCCTAAATGGTAATTGGTACAGGTGTTTCCTTTCTGCAAACGGGGGGTGCCAGATTTATTCCGATTCTGCTAAACTTACAGTATCTCCGGCACCAATCGCCATCATTTCACTGCCCGACACTTTGACCTGTCCCAATAAAGAAATATTGATTCCAATAATGGCAATGGGAATAGATTCCTGTATGGGTTTCAGGATTGATATTTCATTCGATCCGGATGTGGTTGCATTTAAAGAAATTGTCAATGTAAATCCTCTACTCGAAGGAATAACGGCCACGGTGTTGGTGCTCCCCGAGCCTCATGTGTCGCTGAACTGGTCTTCTTCCCAGTGGATTAATCTCCCTGATGGTGTTTTTGCCAATCTTGTATTTGATTTTTCGGCTAACCAAACCGCTTTGGTTGTTTTGGCTTCAAGCTATATCTTAAAATCGGACATGAGTTTTTATAACCTGATACCGCAAAACGGTTCAATAACTCAAAACCTGGTCCCGGAAATCATTTTCCCTCCCTCAGATACTACTGTTGCATTAGGAACAACAACACAATTTTATGTAGAAGCCACTGATGCAATCGCATTTCATTGGTTCGAAAGCCAGGATAACGGTTCAAATTGGCAATTGCTTACCGATAATGGGGTATATTCCGGATCACAGTCCCAAAATTTGAGTATCGGTTCTGTTTCTTTTGCATTTAATGCTTACAGATACAGATGCAAGGTGTTTGGAACATTTTGCGATACCACAACCACAGCTGCGACATTATTGGTTGACACACTTATAACCTCTGCTGATGAGGGAATCAGGATAAATCAGGTAGAAACACTTTCTATCCTTTCACAAAAACTAAAAAAGAATGAGCTTACCGTTGATTTTGAAGCAAATGAAGCCGGGATATTAACCATAATAATATTCGACATTCAGGGCAGGTTAGTGTGGAATTTGCAAAACAAGGTTAAACAGATTGGCAAACAAACCCTTACAAAAAGGTTTCTTGATCTTGAACCAGGAACATACCTGCTACAATATTTATTTGTCAGTCCTTCAGGACTTACACAAATATGCCATAAAACTGTTTTGAATTGGTAAAAAAGCATCTAGTCCTCTGCGCGTTGTAACCACAATTAGTGTTAATTGAGTTGATATTTTTTGCATCTGTACTCAAACAAAATAATATTAATGGCCGATGAAAATAAACAAATCAAACTTCAGAGCACTAATTGTACTTACATTGATTTTTTTTGTTTGGTGCCATTTTTCTACCACTGCCAAAGCTCAGGATATATTGCCTTCAAGTACAGAATTTAACATTTCATCAGGGGCAGTAAAAGCTTCAATGCAAAATGCTGTGGTGCAGACCGGAGGTGGGCTTACAGTGGAAGGCACATTGATCTTGAAGAAAAACCTTTATAACCAAAATCCCACTGCTGACCTTGGCTCGGGCACAATTGAATTTTCAGGAACAACTGCTCAGTCTATTTCAGGTCAGAATACCATTGGCACTTTAAAAGTCAATAATCCAACAGGATTGGATTTGGGTGGGAATTTAACAGTTAACACCTTGCTCATCCTTCAGAATGGTCATATCCGATTAGGTGATAACAATCTGCTGCTTGGAATGTCTGCATCATTATCAGGCTCCCCATCAGTCAGCTCAATGGTAACCAGCACTGGTAGTGGCGAATTCCGAAAAAGCTTCTCTGGTTCGGGAGCATTTACCTTCCCTGTGGGTGATAACACCGGTATTTCCGAATTTACACCCGTTTCACTAACTTTCATCAGCGGTACATTTGCACCTGAAAATTACGTTGGTGTCAAACTTTCGAATTCCGCATATCCAGGTTCATCTAATAATTATCTGAATCGATACTGGACAATTGTCCAATCAGGTATTACCACTCCCATGTTCGATGCAATGTTTCAATATGTTACTGCCGATGTAGTTGGTAACGAATCAGAAATTAGCACTTCAAGGGTTAGTCCGCCACCTGCTGTTTCATTCAACCCCGCTAATACCGTGCTACATCAACTATCTGCCACTGGGGTAACAGAATTTGGTATTTTTACCGGAATACAATCTGTTAATCTAAACAAGACCTTAAATTTAGGCTTATTTTTAGAGGGGCTTTACGCAGGGAATGGAACAATGAACAAAGCCCAAAATATTGCAGGCAACCAGCTTGGCGGTAATATTTCAGATATTTTGGCTGTTGAGTTGCATCAGGCGGCCAATTACAATTCTGTTTCATTTTCAGATAACAATGTAAGCCTTCTCACTGATGGAGCAGCTACATTATCTGTCCCTGCCGCAAATAATGGTTTATTTTACATAACAATTAAGCACCGCAACAGTGTTACAGTCACCTCAAAAATGCCGGTATCCTTTTCGGCGACTACAGTTACTTACAATTTCGATTCCCCATCTAAGGCTTATGGTGATAATCTCAAACTTACATTCGATGGTCATTCGGTTTTTTACACTGGAGATGTTAATCAGGACGGAACTGTGAACATGCAGGATTTGATTATTACCAGCAATAAGGCTACTGCTTTCTCAACCGGTTACATACCTGAAGATTGCAATGGGGACGGGTTTATCGATGCACTTGATCTGATTCTGATAGATAATAATGCATCACATTCGATCACTGAAATTTTACCATAAATAATAACAATTATTTTCTGCACGAATCTGGCAGCGCAAGAACTTCCAAACAATTAATTTTCCCTGTCAAAAAAACTTGTTTGAAAAACCACCAAGTTGTCAATTAAGTTTGTCCTGGTACACTGCTCATATTCAAATTAGCAGTAAGATAGAACAAAATCGCAAACTAACAGGAAATCACATTCTTTATCAAATCTACTGCAAAAGTTAAAAAGAGCATTAGTTTTGATTAAACATTATTCCTGTAAATTGGAGTAGCTGCTTACAAGTCATCCTATCTTTCTTGGTATGCATGCAATTTATTGGTTTCCAATCGATAACTTATTCATTCTACACTGTTTTAATCATTTCTGATTTTCAAGATATATGTGGCCTTATTAATATTTTTCACTTGACAGCCCTGTAGCTGATAAGTGATTTAAATTGTCGTTTTAATAATTTATTTACCATCTTAAACTTAAAACGATGGAAGTCATAACAATTGAAACCTCAGCCTTTCAACAAATTGTAAACAGTATATCCGAACAAAAGGAAGTACTAACCCGAAAAGGCAATAACAATCCGCTTTCAGAAACATGGATTGATGTTTCTGAAACATGCATGTTGTTGAAAGTTTCCAAACGTACCTTACAAACCTATATGGATAATCGTATACTACCTTACTCACAGATATCAGCCAAAGTTTATTTTAAGGTAAAGGATATCGAAGAATTTCTGGAGAAACACTATATTGCAATCCCAACTAAGAAAAGGTAATTCGTTTTAATCTAAGCTAAAGTAGAAAACTAAGAATTCCACCCACGCAGGCTGTGGTGGATGGCTTCAGGGGTGCATTTTTTGTCACGGTAATTGCAGAAAAAAGCAAATACACCGTGGCGCCAGGAAACGTACCCCTCTTTCCACTATAAATTTTAGTTGGCTGATAAGTGAATTATTTTCATAATGCGAAAATTAACATTTTGCTATATCTTTGTAGTATATATGCTATTTCCTACCAGTGGCAAAGCAGTACGGATATTGGATTTACTTCACCTACTACCTTAAATGCCATTACATCTACCTACGACCCTCCTGCAAACCTCACAGCAACAACCTTGTACCGCCGTCAGGTTAAGGATGGAACCT
>CAJAXK010000452.1 GCA_903946925.1 uncultured Bacteroidales bacterium
TAAATGGGATAAAAAGCCTTATTTGTTTTTCAATGAGAATGACAATGCAAACACAGGGCACAATCAGTAAAGCACTGAAAATATTCTCCGTGAACCTCAGTGAACTCAGTGTCTCCGTGGTAAAAATATCAAATCTAAATTCAAAAATTTATCCCGTTCAAAGCATAATAGGTTTAATGAATTGAACATTGAGCCCATTCCGATAACATGAAAATGATTAAACTCCACAAAGCATTGTGCAATAAGTGCCACCGCGAGACAGCTGAACCAAATAGGTTTTGTTCATTTACTTGGGTTAATTAAAGTATATTTTTAAAGTTGGTTCAATCCAAACTGTACGAATTTAGATTTACGATATGCGATTTATTTTCAGCGAGTTATATTCGTCAATCGTAATTCGTACATCGTAAATAAAATTAAAAATAGGCTTGATGCACAAACTTTAACTAAATAACGAAAAACGAAATGGTTTATCTTCATAAGAAAATAACATATAAGATAGCTCCCATTTTTATTGAACGAAAGACAACATAATTATCAATGGCCATATATTATTGTATATCAGAATGTTATAATACAAAAAATTATTGATAATCGAACAAAATAAAATTCTCCTCAATCTTACTAATTATTTTAACAATGTTTGTTGTTATTCTTAATGATTGTTGTAAATTTACCCCGTCTTTCCATAAGTTTGGTTTCAAAGAAAAATATTAATTGAACAACCGAAGTATTAAATTGCGGGAGGCATTACTAATGAAGCGTTTAACTTAAATAAGTAAAAAACTATACAACTCAAAGGGTTTAAATTCAATTTGATTTCATTGTATCAACAAACAGAAAAAAGCAATATGAAAAAAAGCATGTTATTTGGCAATACATCCCGCGACCCAAGAAGTAACGGATCCAAGAAAAATAGTCTTAAATTATTGATATTAAAAGAATTATATCAAAATGGCTCAAAATCCATCCCAGAGTTGAGCAAGATTATACACATGAGCACCCCAACCATTACAAGGGCAATTGATGAGTTAAAACTTGCGGGTTCCCTCACCGAAGAAGGCATAGGAAGCTCAAGTGGCGGCAGGAGGCCAAATTTATATGGGCTTAACCCTTCGGCAAAATATGTTTTGGGCGTCGATATCAGCAGGTATCACATTAGGCTTGGCATGTTCAACTTTATAAACCAACCTGTTGTTGATATAAAAGTAATTGACGAAGGCCTGGAAGTTTCAAAAGATTTCTTGAAAAGCCTGAAAACTGCCGTCGAGGATTTTATTGTCGAATCGGGGATTGACAAAACTAAACTAATGGGAATTGGCATTGCGCTTCCCGGATTGATAGATTTGCACACCGGCATCAGTTACAGCTACCTTCAAGATGAAAAACCTGCCACTATACAATTCGAAAACATGTTCGATTACCCTGTTTTTGTCGAGAACGACACAAAGGTAATGGCTCTGGGCGAACAAGCTTTTGGCATGGCTCAGGGCAAACAAAATGTGCTTTGCCTCAATATTGGCTCTGGTATTGGGCTGGGAATGATTCTGAACGGATTGCTTTACAAAGGCAATTCTGGTTTCTCCGGTGAGTTTGGCCACATACAGGTTGACCCTGATGGGCAACTGTGCTATTGTGGTAAAATTGGCTGCCTCGAAACCATGGCTTCGGGCACAAAAATGATTAAACAAGCGCGCAAGGAAATAAGTGCAGGCGCCACCACGGTTATAAGGACAATGGTTGATGGCGACCTCGCAAAAATAAATATTGAAATTGTGCTCAGGGCCGCCCAGCGCGGTGATCAGTTTGCCATTGGTTTGCTGGCCAACATTGGCGAACACCTCGGCAGGGGCATTGCTGTGCTTATCCATTTGTTTAACCCCGAACTGATCATAATTGGTGGCGAACTTACCAAAGCCGAAAACTATATAGTTGACCCTATACAGCAGAACCTCAATAAGTTTACGATTGCCAAAATACGCCGCGATGCACAAATTATTACATCCAGCCTGGGCCAAAATGCAGGGCTTATGGGAACCGTTGCCTTGGTAATGAACAAAGTTTTTCAAAAAGAATAAAGTTTTTATTTACGACGTATGGGTTACGATTATAACTCGCATAAGATAAATCGTACGCTTCGGCAAACTCAGTGTAAGAATCGTAAATCACATATCGTACATTTTGAATTAAGCTAAGCACACAAACACAATCTAAGTATTTAACTGCATCGAAACCAACATTGTAACACTGCAAATAACAATGAATAACAGACAAACTGCCTTTTTAATTCTAGTTTTACTTTGTACCAGTTTTTCAATAGCGTTGAAAGCACAGAATTTTTCGGTTCCCGATTGGGAAAACCCGGCTTTGACTTCATTCAACACAGCCCCACCTCATGTTTCCTATATCCCTTACGACACTGAGGATAAGGCAATTAAAAGTATAGCTCAAGAATCTTTGTTTTACAAACTGCTTAATGGCAAATGGAAGTTCAAGCTGTTGGACAATTACACACAGGTTCCCAAAGACTTTTATAAGCCAGGATTTGATGCTTCGGCTTGGGCAGGCATAGATGTTCCTTCAACATGGGAAGTTCAGGGTTATTCGTATCCTATTTATACCAATATCCCTTATGAGTTTTATAGCAAAAATCCCCTGCCACCTCATGTCCCTTACGATTATAATCCGGTTGGTACTTACATAACCCAATTTGAATGCCCCAAAAGTTTCGACAATAAAAAAGTGTTTATCCATTTTGGCGCGGTTAAATCATTCTTTTATATCTGGTTGAACGGCAAATATATAGGCTTTAGCAAGGACTCAAAAACTCCTGCAGAGTTCGATCTTACACCATATCTTGTTAACGGTAACAATACACTTGCCCTACAGGTTTTCCGTTGGAGCGATGGCTCGTACCTCGAATGTCAGGATATGTGGCGCATGAGCGGCATAAACCGAGATGTGTTCCTTTATGCAAGGCCAACCACTTATATCCGCGATTTCTTCGCTAAGGGAAACCTGAAAGATAATTACACAAAGGGGAATCTGGAAATTGATATGATTTTCAATGAATTGACTTCGCAAGATGCTAAAAACCTTTCGGTTAAAATAAACCTTTACGATATTGCCAATACTGAAAAACCTATAACCTCCGAAACCGTTTCCCTCGAAAAAGTGGTAGGCAAGGACAGCCTTCATTACGAAAAATTCGTCCCAAATAGTAAAAACTGGACGGCTGAAACACCAAATTTATACTTGCTTACGCTCACTTTGCAGGATAAAAATGGCAATTGCATCGAAAGCCTGAGCAACCGGATTGGGTTCCGCACAAGCGAAATTAAAAATGGTTTGCTTTTGGTGAATGGAAAACCCATAAAATTAAAAGGTGTAAACCGCCACGAGCACGACCCTGTTACCGGCCATGTAATTTCGCGCGAATTGATGTTGCTTGATGTTAAACTGATGAAGCAGAACAACATAAATTCCGTGCGGACTTGCCATTATCCTGACGATCCTTATTGGTATGAGCTTTGCGACGAGTACGGTTTGTATGTGATTGATGAAGCAAACATCGAATCGCATGGCATGGGTTACGACTTGAACCGCACACTTGGCAACAACCCAATCTGGGAAAAGGCACATATTGACCGCACACGCCGCATGGTTGAACGGGATAAAAACCATCCTTCGGTAATTATATGGTCGCTTGGCAACGAAGCAGGAAATGGTTGTAATTTTCAGGCAACATATAAATGGATTAAAACCAGGGATTTGAGCCGCCCTGTACAGTACGAGCGCGCTGGCCGCGAATGGAACACGGATATTTATTGCCCTATGTACGAAAGTGTTCAGAGTTTGCTTGATTATGCATCAAAAAAGCAAGACAAACCCTTGATACAATGCGAATATGCCCACGCCATGGGAAACAGCACAGGCAATTTGGTTGATTACTGGAATGCCATAGATAACAACGAACAGTTACAAGGTGGCCTGATTTGGGATTGGGTTGATCAGGGCTTGCAAAAATTTGATTCTTTGGGCAGGAAATACTGGGCTTTCGGCGGCGATTACGGGCCAAAAGATGTACCAAGCGATGGGAATTTTTGCACCAACGGTTTGGTCTTTGCTGATAGGGCGCCACATCCTGGGCTTTCGGAAGTGAAGAAAGTATATCAATATGTAAAATTTACTCCTGTTGACTTAAACAAGCTAAGTTTTAAATTGTCAAATAATTACGCCTTTATTGACCTGAAAAACACCCAATTGTATTGGGAAGTTTCCGAAAATGGGGTTTCTGTGGACAAAGGGGTTTTAGCAACCGAAAATATCCCGGCAGGAACTTCGCGCGATTACAGTATTTCGTGGAAAAAGAAAGCGGACAAGCCCGGCAGAATCTATCACCTTACCCTTTTTCTGAAAACCAATACCGATTGGCCCCTGCTTGGCAAAAACCATATACTTGCTTCCGAACAATTTGAGCTGCCATTTTCAACTGAACCCAAAAAGATAAAAACCACATCTTTGCCCTCGCTTACAGCAACTGAAACCGCAACTAAAATCAATGTTAAAGGAAAAAGTTTTGGTATCGAACTCGATAAAATTTCTGGTACAATAACTTCTTTCACTTTCGAGAACCAACAGTTGATAGTGCAAGGGCCATTGCCTAATTTCAGGCGTGCCCCAATCGACAACGATGTTGGGAGCAAAATGTTTGTTAAATGCAAACCTTGGTACGATGCCAGCGAAAACAGGATTGTTAAATCGGTTGCCCTCGACAATTCTGATCCTAAATCGATTAAAGTGCTGATAATATTTACGTTACCAGATGCTAATAGCGAACTTTCTGTAAACTACACCATAACCGGAAATGGGGATGTGTTGATTGAAAACAGCCTTAAAGCTGGCGAAAAACTGCCTTGGATTCCACGCCTTGGTATGAACATGCAGGTAATTGGTTTGCTCAAACAAGTAGATTATCTTGGCCGTGGGCCGTTTGAAAATTATTCTGATCGCAAAACGGCCGCTTTTGTTGGGAAGTATCATACTTCCACCGACGAAATGTACGTCCCTTACGTGAGGCCACAGGAAAACGGCTACCGTACTGATGTTAAATGGTTTTCGATAAACGATGGTAAAACGGTAGGTATTTATTTTGAAGGCTATCCAAACCTTGGCTTCAGCGCATTGCCATACACTTACAACGACCTGAAAGGGTTTGAACATAAAGGAAAACATGGCAACCTGCTTCAAAAACAATCATTTACCGATTTGAATTTCGATTATTTACAGTGTGGCGTAGGTGGCGACGATAGCTGGTGGGCATGGCCAATGGAAAAATATTTAATCCCCGCAAAGGACTACAATTGGTCGTACCGGATGCGGCCATACAGCCTAAGCAAAGAAAAGCCGGAAACACTCTGGGAAAACAAAATTGAAAACAAACAGTAAAGAAAAATGAAAATCGCAGATATTAAAGGATATTCTTCCGAGGCAAACAGTTCCATGCTGAACGATGATGCTTTTGTAACCAGATTCGAGAAAATCACGGTCAGGGTCGTTTCGTCTGCATCTGTAGGTTCAATTGAAGTTGCCAAAAAGATAGTCGATCTGATAAAAAAACGTAGCGAAACAGGCGGAAAAGTCGTGTTGGGGTTGGCAACCGGCTCAACTCCACTCAAGGTGTATAACGAACTTATCCGATGGCATAAGGAGGATGGATTGAGTTTTTCAAATGTAATTACGTTTAACCTCGACGAATACTATCCACTTGAGCACGACCACCAGCAAAGTTATAACCATTTTATGTGGGACAGGCTTTTCAAACACATTGATATTAAGCCCGAAAACATACACATCCCTTCGGGGAGCATTGACAAGGAAGATGTTGCAGCTTTTTGCCGCGATTACGAAAGGAAGATAATCGAATGTGGAGGCATTGATATACAATTGCTTGGAATTGGGCGTACAGGCCACATCGGGTTCAACGAGCCGGGTTCTGCATTTACCTCAAAAACCCGTTTGGTAACCCTCGACAGGATGACCCGAAACGATGCAGCCGAATCCTTCAATGGAGAAGAACACGTTCCACACTTTGCCATAACAATGGGCGTAGGCACTATTATGGCAGCCAAGGAGGTTTTTCTGATGGCTTGGGGCGAAGGCAAAGCCGAAATATTGGCAAAAGCGGTCGAAGGCCCTGTAACCGATGTTATCCCTACCACTTACCTTCAAAACCACCCAAACACAACTTTTATTATTGATCCGCCCGCTGCCGCCCAGCTTACGCGTTACAAATCGCCATGGCGCGTTGGCCAATGCGATTGGACCGATAACATGATTCGGAAAGCAGTTTTGTGGCTTTGCACTCAAACAGGTAAACCTTTATTGAAGCTTACCGAGCGCGATTACAACGATTTTGGCCTTTCGGATTTGATCACAAGCCAAATTTTCAGTAAGATAAACATCAAGGTTTTTAACGATTTGCAGCATACCATTACAGGTTGGCCCGGCGGTAAACCTAATGTTGACGATTCTACACGCCCTGAACGCGCTTTGCCTTTCCCGAAAAGGGTTGCCCTTTTCAGCCCGCATCCCGATGATGATGTTATTTCGATGGGTGGGACTTTTGCCCGATTGGTAGAGCATGGACACGATGTGCATGTTGCTTACCAAACTTCGGGAAGCATTGCGGTAAGCGACGATGATGCAATACGTTACCTTGATTTTGTCCGCAATTACGAGAAGATTTATAACGTGTCCGAACCAATGGCTGAGATGCTGTACAAGAATTCTTCGCAATTTTACCAAAATAAGAAAAAAGGCAGCATTGAACCCAGCGAACTTTTAGCGGTGAAAGCAGCCATCCGTCGTGGGGAAGCCACCGCTTCGTGCCGGTATATTGGCCTTCCTGAAAAAAACGTGCATTTTCTCGACCTTCCGTTTTACGAAACCGGAACAGTGAAAAAAGCGCCACCTACCGAATCTGATATACAGATAACCATTCAGTTCCTGCGCTCGCTCAAGCCACACCAAATATACGCTGCCGGCGACCTTAGCGATCCGCATGGAACCCACCGCGTTTGTATAGATATTATTATCGAAGCCATCGAACGCATGAAAAATGAGGATTGGATGCGCGATTGCCGTGTTTGGCTTTACCGTGGTGCCTGGCAGGAATGGGACATTGAAATGGTTGATATGGCAGTTCCACTGAGTCCGGAAGAAGTGGTGATCAAGCGCAATGCTATTTTTAGGCATCAGTCGCAAAAGGACGGAGCCATGTTTATGGGTGCCGACAAACGGGAATTTTGGCAACGTGCCGAAGAAAGGAACAAAAATACTGCCCAACTGTACGATAAACTTGGAATGGCCGAATATGAGGCAATCGAGGTCTTTGTGAGATACGAGGTGGAGTAATGCGATAATTTGATAATGTGATAATTTGAAAATTTGAAAATGAACCCTTCGAGGGGTTTTTTCAACCCTCGAAGGGTTCATTTTCAGAAAAACTGACATTTTACTCTTGAAATTAAAATCAACTTTAAATAACCTAAATCCTAAAGCCTTTACCCATGACAAAAAACACTGCTTCGATTCCTGACAATCAAAATAACAGCCTGTTACCAATCACGGTTATCGGTGTACTGTTTTTTATTTTTGGGTTTATAACCTGGCTGAACGGAACCTTGATCCCATTCCTGAAAATTTCCTGCGAATTGAATAGCGTGCAAGCCTATTTTGTAACCCTCGCATTTTACATCGCTTACTTTTTCATGGCTCCACCATCAACTATTGTTTTGCACAAAGTTGGGTTTAAAAATGGGATGGCCTTAGGTTTATTTGTCATTGCCCTTGGTTCATTGGTTTTTATCCCGGCTGCTCTCACCCGTACTTTTGGGTTGTTCCTGGCTGGATTGTTTATTCAAGGAACTGGTTTAGCCTTGCTACAAACTGCTTCGAACCCGTATGTTGTGGTTTTAGGTCCACGCGAAAGTGCTGCAAAGCGGATTTCAATCATGGGTATCTGCAACAAAGTCGCAGGTGCTATCAGCCCATTGATTTTGGGCGCGATCATCCTGAACCAGGACACAACGGATACTATGGCAAAACTGGAAACTATTACAGGCCTTGACCGGATCCCATTACTTGATGCACTTGCCCATAAAGTTGTTGTCCCTTACATTATTATCGCAATCGCTTTGGCGTTGTTGGCTTTGGCGCTCAGGTTTATTCACCTCCCTGATGTAGATACTGACAAGGAAGACGATGCAGTTACTGCTGGCAATACCAATAAAACTGCTTGGTGGCAATTCCCGCACTTATGGCTTGGATTCATTACCTTGTTCCTGTATGTTGGAGCCGAGGTAATTGCGGGCGACACCATAATACTCTATGGACTTTCGATGGACATTCCATTGGCAACCGCGCGCACATTTACAACCCTGACATTAATTTCGATGGTAATAGGATATATTATCGGAATAATTACCATCCCTCGTTTTATCAGCCAAGGAAAAGCATTGGCTATTGCGGCAGTTGTAGGCTTGTTTTTTGCATTCGGTGCAATATTTACCACTGGCTATACCAGCATTGCCTGCATTGCTTTGTTGGGTTTGTCCAATTCAATAATGTGGCCGGCAATTTTCCCGCTTTCCATTGCCGATTTAGGGAGGTTTACCAAAGCCGGTTCTGCATTGCTTATCATGGGTATTGCAGGCGGGGCAATCCTACCATTACTTTATGGTAAGTTGGTGAGCATGTTTGGCAACCAACAGGCATACTGGATTATGGTGCCAATTTACCTTTTTGTTTTCTACTTCGCTGTTTCTGGAAATAAAATCCGTAAATGATTTTCAATGCTTTATACTCTATATTAAAGCTGATAGTGTTGATTGTAAATTCAATGCTATGTTACTAAATCTACAATTTGTGGGCTGTTTCAGTTTCCTTTAATCCAACTCCCTGCAATTTCAATCAACTCATTAAAAAAAAGGAAAACCAAAAATACTTAAACGAATATGACCAAACCAACCTTATTAGTTCTTGCTGCCGGTATGGGTAGCCGTTATGGAAGCCTCAAGCAGATTGACCCGGTAGGGCCTTCGGGCGAAACAATTATTGATTATTCCATTTACGATGCCATAAGGGCAGGTTTTGGAAAAGTTGTCTTTATCATCCGCAAAAGTTTTGAACAGGATTTTAAAGACTTATTTATCAATAAATTACAGCCTTTTATTCAAGTCGAATACGTTTTTCAGGAAATTGATAAAGTGCCCGATGGTGTCGAAATTTCGCCCGAACGTACCAAACCTTGGGGAACGGCCCATGCCATACTTATGGCCAAAGACGTTATTAACGAGCCATTTGCAGTAATAAATGGCGACGATTTTTATGGGGCCGGGGCTTTTAAAACCATGGCCGACTACCTAAATTCATTAACTGTTCAACAACAAACTCAATACGCCCTGGTTGGTTATCAGGTTGGCAATACCATGTCGGAGCATGGTAGCGTGTCGCGTGGCATTTGCCTTGCCGATGTAAACGAATTGCTGGTTTCGGTTACCGAACGGACAAACATCCAATATACAAGGGGTGGGATTGCCTACCAGGATGGTGATGGTACGTTTGTTTTCCTGAAACCTGAAACTTTGGTTTCGATGAATTTCTGGGGATTTACTCCCGAATACTTCAAACAAACCGAACCTATGTTCAGCGATTTCGTTAAAGCAAACACCGACTCATTAAAAGCAGAATTTTACATCCCATCAGCAATTGATGCCTTGATAAACAGCGCAAATGCAAGCGTAAAAGTGCTTCGCAGCAATGCCAGGTGGTTTGGCGTAACCTACATCGAAGACAAACCCGTGGTAATAGAAAAACTTGCCCAACTAATTAAAACAGGCATTTATCCTACCAAACTCTGGAAATAAAAATGGAAAGGAACATTGAGGAAATTATTACTCATTTCGACATAATCGGCGATTTTGATGGATTTGAAAAAAACGAAACCGGGCACATAAACGAATCATACCGCATACACACCAATTCTGTAGAACATCCTGGATATTTCCTGCAGTGGATCAACAATACAATTTTTAAGGATGTTGATGGTTTGATGGAAAATATTTGTTCGGTTACAAGGCATCTTGCACAAAAATTAGCCGAAAACCCCAAACTCGATTTTTCCGTACTCGAAGTGATTCCTTGTAACGATGGCAAAAATTTCTATCTCGATCCCGCTGGTCAATATTGGCGGCTTTATACTTTTATTGACGATGCTCACGGATACAATGTGGTTGAAAATGTGGAAATAGCAAACGAAGGAGGCAAGGCGTTTGGCTTGTTTATGTCGTTGTTGGCCGATTTGCCTTCAAACGGGCTTTCGGAAACTATTCCCAATTTCCATAATATTGAGAAACGATTAGAAGCATACCAGGTTTCACTTGAACAAGATATTGCCGGCAGGGCAAAAGAAATTCGTGAAGAAATTGCTTTTGTTGCCTCCAGGGCCGAACAAATGCTTGCTATCCCGGCACTTATCAAATCCGGAAGCCTGCCCATGCGCATTACCCACAACGATACTAAATTCAACAATATTTTGTTTGACCAACATAACCATGCTTTATGCATTGTTGATTTGGATACGGTTATGCCGGGAAGCATTTTGTTTGATTTTGGTGATTCTATCCGCACAGGCGCAAATACCGCCAACGAAGACGAACAAGACCTGAGCAAAGTTGACATCAATTTACCCATTTACGAGGCTTATACCCGCGGATTTATCGAAAGCACACGCGAAACCCTTACATCAGCGGAAATTGAAAACCTGGCATTTTCCGCAAGGTTCATGACGTTCATCATTGGGCTGCGTTTCCTAACCGATTTTTTAAATGGCGATACCTATTTCCGTACTTCGTACCCACTTCATAATTTAATAAGGGCGAAGGTGCAATTTAGGCTAATTGAAGCAATGGAGAAAAACTCAGAAATAATGCATTCCATTGTTATGCGGTCGCTTAAAAATACATTTAGCTTAACTGTTAGCAAATGAGGTACCTACAGGTTTTAATTGTTTAGGAAAGCCTGAACCCCAAATCTTAATTGCCTTTTACTTTTAAATGTTCCCACAGGTTGAAAATCTCAAACATATTTAAAATGAACCCTTTAGCTAAACTTCTTGTAATCAGCTTCCTGATGCTTGTTCTATTAAAATTTACCTCGGCTGGTACGGTTAATATTGTTCCAATTCCAACAAAGGTAACCCTTGGCGAAGGGGTTTTCAGCCTGCAAAAAGATACCCGCATCCTAATTGACGAAAACAATAAAGAACTCAATGAAATAGCCCAGTTATTGGCTACAAAGTTTGAGTTTTCGGCAGGTTTTCCGGTAAAGGTTGGGGTGTACAAACCCGGTTCAAAGGCGAAAAATGTAATTGTATTGACATTGGAAAATCCAGATGTGAATTTGGGAAAGGAAGGCTACACCCTGGATGTTTCGCAAAAAGATATTTTTGTGCGTTCAATATCTGCTAACGGGGTTTTTTACGGTATTCAGTCCTTGTTGCAGCTTTTGCCTGCCGATTTTGGGAATCCCGAATTAAAGCAGCAATCCTATACAATACAATCGGTTAGCATAAAAGATATGCCCCGGTTCGCATATCGCGGCTTGCACCTCGATGTTGGGCGGCATTTATTTCCTGTCGCTTTTATCAAAAAGTACATCGATATCATGGCAATGTACAAATTGAATACTTTTCACTGGCATTTGACCGAAGATCAGGGTTGGCGCATAGAAATTAAAAAATACCCACGCCTTACCAGCATTGGATCCATACGAAAAGGCACTCAAATTGGCAAAACCGACGAAACTGATACCGTGCCATATTCAGGTTTTTATACCCAGGCCGAAGCAAGGGAAATTGTGGCTTATGCAGCTTCAAAATTTGTTACAGTGATTCCCGAAATTGAAATGCCTGGCCATTCGGTGGCAGCTTTAACTGCATATCCAAACCTTGCCTGCACTGGTGGACCATTTGAAGTCCGAACAAAATGGGGCGTTTCCGATGATATTTGTTGCGCCGGAAACGATTCGGTTTTTACTTTTTTTCAAGATGTGCTTACCGAAATTATGGATATTTTCCCATCCTCATATATACATATTGGTGGCGACGAAGCACCCAAAATCCGATGGGAAAAATGTCCGAAATGCCAGTCCCGGATCAAGTCCGAAGGCTTAAGCAACGAGGCGGAACTTCAGAGTTACTTCATTAAACGGATTGAGAAATTCCTGATTTCAAAAAACCGCCATCTGATAGGTTGGGACGAAATCTTGGAAGGTGGCCTTGCTCCCGAAGCAACCGTAATGGCTTGGCGTGGCATTCAGGCTGGTATAGATGCTGCGACACAAGGCCATGATGCCATAATGACTCCCGTTGATTATTGCTACTTCGATTATTATCAGGGCGATCCCGCAACCGAACCTGATGCCAACGGTGCAAAATTGACTTTAAAAACAGTTTATTCCTACAATCCAATACCGCCGGTGCTTTCCGCTGAACAGGCAAAACATATTATTGGTGTACAAGGCAATGTTTGGACTGAATTTATAAAAACTCCGGAAGCGGTTGAATACAAGGCTTTTCCCAGGGCGATAGCACTTTCTGAAGTAGCTTGGTCGCAGCAAGAAAACCGCAACTGGGATGATTTTCTTAACCGTATGGATTACCAGTTCCAGAGGTTGGATATGGCTGGCGTTAAATACAGTAAAGGTTCGTTTACTGTTGACATTACAACTTCCAGAAATGAGAACCGGAACCAAGTTGTTTTATCAAGCGAAACCAAGGATATGGAAATCCGATATTCCATTGATGGCAGCGA
>CAJAXK010000453.1 GCA_903946925.1 uncultured Bacteroidales bacterium
GATACTTGGCGTAAATGCAAGCATTGCGGGAACGCCATCTGCAGCAAATATGGTTGTTGCGGGCGGCAGCGGGGAGCTTAGGAAAATTTTCGCATCCACAGGCAGTTTTACCTTCCCAATTGGCGACAATACCGGAACGCCTGAATACAGTCCAGTTACGTTAAATTTTACAACCGGAACATTTACAGCAGGTGCATTTGCAGGAATTCAAGTTGCCAATACTGCAACCTCCGGCACAACCAACAGTTACCTGAACCGCAATTGGTCGGTTGCTTCGTCAGGGATTGAAAGCTTTACCTGCGATGCCCGCTTCGACTATGTGGCGTCTGATGTTGTTGGATCTGAAAGTGATATTTTGTGTTTTCAAATGCTACCTTCTGATACTTTAATCCATAGCCCGGCCAACTGCTCGCAGCATAGCCTCACAGCTTCCGGAATAAGTAGTTTTGGGTTTTTTACAGGCGGAAGCACAAATAAAAAACTCACGCTCGCTTCTGTTTTTCCACAAGGCTTGTATAGCAGTAATGGCGTTTTGCGTCAGGCAAACGATAATCTTGGGGCGCATTGGCCAAGTGGTATAGCCGACCATATAACTGTTGAACTGCACGATGCGTCCAATTATAGCACAATAGTTTATACATCAAACGATGTTTCCCTCAACATTTCAGGAACGGCAATTGTAAGCATTCCTGCAATTTATTCCGGTTCGTATTATATCACCCTAAAACACCGCAACAGTTTGCAGATTGTAAGTGCAGCCACGGTTTCATTCTCAGGGAGCACAATCAACAAATCCTTTGCTTCCCCAGCCGAGGTTTTTGGTGGAAACCTGAGGCAGATGGAGGATTTGGGTTATGCAATTTATTCGGGTGATATTAATCAGGATGGGTTTATCAATCAATTGGATATAACTTTGGTTGATAACGATGCCTTGAATTTCAGCAAAGGTTATCTCACAAGCGATTGCAATGGGGATGGCAGTGTTGATGCCGAAGATTTGATTATTGTCGATAACAATGCTGCGTTGTTTATTGATGCACAGTTGCCCTAAGAATGAACATTTTGCTGGGAAAAAGTTTTTGAAGGGGTTATTTTTAACAAAACAAAATCTAACAAGCAATAATAGGTAAACTTATATCATCTATCCAAAGCCTAAAGTTGTGGGAACCTAAAGCTTCTTGCTACTTGTAAATACTTTATTAATCAAGTACTCAGGCTCAAATTGTTAGATTATTTTGAAGATTAATATTAGCAGCGTTTTTCTAAATTTGAAAGGATTAAAAGCGTTACTAACATAAACCTTTGGTGATAATTGGAGTATGTTTTCCGGCTTGGTTTAATTGAAAATGTACTAATTGAGTACACTCCGAAAAGTCTGTTTTTGCCACAAAGGGACTAAATCACTAAGTTTACTCACAATTGCTTATTGGTAACTAATCAGTTCCGGATTTCTATGTTGTTAACAATTTGTCCTGCCTTATCAACAGTTTGTCGGTAAGTGTGTTGTAACAATTTGAAAAAACACCGGTTGCTAACAAAAAATGCTTGTACCCGTTGA
>CAJAXK010000454.1 GCA_903946925.1 uncultured Bacteroidales bacterium
ATTAGTTCAGTTTATCAACGAAAAACAATCGGAATATCCCGAAGCAACCGGCGATTTGACCCGTTTGCTTAACGACATCGGAATTGCCGCCAAAATTGTGAACCGCGAAATCCGTCGGGCGGGCCTTGCCGACCTAAACGGTTATTTCGGCACCACCAACGTGCAAGGCGAAGACCAAAAGAAATTGGATGTTTTTGCCAACGAGCAGTTTATCAATGCCTTAAAACATGGCGGACAATGTGCGGCATTGGCATCGGAAGAAAATGAGGATATGATTATTTTTGGAAACAAGTATTCGATGGGAGGCAAATACGTGGTTGCTTTCGACCCTGTTGATGGCTCGTCGAATATTGAGGTCAACGTTCCTATCGGGACAATTTTTGCCGTTTACAAACGCTTGACCACTATTGGTGGATCAGGATCGCTGGAAGACCTGTTACAGCCCGGAAGAAACTTAGTGGCAGCAGGTTATGTAATGTACGGCAGTTCCACGATGCTGGTTTATACTACCGGAAACGGCGTAAATGGGTTCACTTACGATGCCACAGTAGGCTTATTTTTCCTTTCGCACCCCAACATGAAAATCCCTGAAAACGGAACAATTTATTCGGTGAACGAAGCCAATTATGTGTATTTTCCCGAAGGCGTTAAACAATATATCAAATATTGCCAGGTTGACGACAAAGCAACCAACAGGCCATATAGCACGCGCTACATAGGTTCCTTGGTGGCTGATGTACACCGCAACCTCATCCGTGGTGGGATTTTTATTTATCCCGGAACCCTGAAAAACCCTAACGGCAAACTGCGGTTGCTATACGAACTTGCACCAATGGCTTTTATTGTGGAACAAGCAGGCGGCAAGGCTTCTGATGGTTTTCACCGCATTATGGATTTGGAGCCTTACGATCTACACCAACGCGCACCAGTATTTATCGGTTCCAAGGAAATGGTGTTGAAAGCTGAAGAATTTATGAGTCAGTATTCCAAAGATTTTGTGGAGAAAATGTAAGCAGCATATTCATTGATTCTTTTTAATCACTTCATGGCAGCCCAATTGAGGGCTGCTTTTTTATTTGATACCCTCGCCATCTTCTGACCTCCTAAAAGTAAAATACTCCAACATCCTGAAATAAAATCATTTAAACTTTTGCTTGAGAAGGCTAACAACAAATTACATTTGCTTTAAAAGCAAACCCTGTGGGCTACGAAAACAAAAAATGACAAGTGAGCCTGTTGAACTAAACAAATTAAAACACATAAACCAAGCAAGAAAAAAAATATTGGCTTTTGCATTGATACAAGCTCATTTGGCTAAAAAAAACGATATAAGTATTAAAGAAAGCTTGCTGGCATTGAGTTCGGGCAAGGTTTGAATAATTCCGGTTTTTAAATATCACACATTCCATTACCTCCTTAGAAAAGCAAGAAACAGTTTTATTTCCTTTTCCAAAAACACCTCTAAGCCTTTATTTATAAGCACCTACGGTATTGTTAATAAAAAAAAGTGGTAAAAAGTGGTAAAAAGTGGTAAATGAGATGTAAATTTGAGCCGAATTTAATTTCAATCATGATATCATTATCCGGGGTACACATTTGCAGGGTCGATTCCAAAGGAAGGTTTATGCTTCCTGTGGCATTGAAAAACCAGGTTGATGCAGCACTTGGCGAAGGGTTCATGATAAAACGGAGCATTTCGGCTGCTTGCCTCGATCTTTACCCAAAGTCGAACTGGGATGATATGCTTGGCAAAATTACCCGTAAACTGAACATGTTCCGAAATGAAGACAGGGATTTTGTAAGGGCTTATAGCTCGGGGTTGGTTGCACTGGATATTGACAGCACGGGAAGGTTGCTGATCCCACGCGACCTTGCAGTTTTTGCAGGTATTACAGGTGATATTGTATTGGCATCCATGCTGAATAGCATTGAAATTTGGGACAAAACAAAATATGATGAAGTTGTAAGGGAAACCCAGAAGGATATGGGTGCAAGGGCAGAGAAATTATTAGGGAATATTAACCTCTTCGAATGATATCAAGATGTATCACCAACCCGCATTATTGCAAGAATGTATTGAAGGCCTCAGCATCAATCCGTCAGGGATCTATGCTGATCTTACATTTGGCGGCGGTGGTCATTCGCGTGGAATAATTGAAAAACTGGATGCCAAAGGCCGCTTGATTGCCTTCGACCAGGACGAAGATGCACTAAGCAATGCAATTGATGATGAACGTTTTACGCTGGCAAACGAGAATTTCCGCTATCTAAAAAACTTCCTCCGGCTGTATAATGCTTTTCCTCTTGACGGAATACTGGCCGACCTTGGTATTTCATCGCACCAGATAGATACGCCAAACCGTGGATTTGCAACCCGTTTCGATGGGCCTTTGGATATGCGGATGGGCCGTAAACAGGGCGTAACAGCCGCACAAATGATAAATTCCTATCCAGAAGAGAGGCTTTATTCGGTTTTTAAACTCTATGGCGAAATTTCGAATGCACGCTTGCTGGCAGCAAAAATTATTGAGGGGCGCACCAAGCCTATAAACACAACCAATGAATTAAAAGAAGCAATAAAACCCTGCACACCTTTAAATTATGAAAATAAATACCTGGCCCAGGTTTTTCAAGCTATCCGCATCGAAATAAACGATGAAATGGGTGCACTGCAGGCCATGTTAAAACAGTGCGCCGATGTTTTAAAACCGGGAGGCCGGCTTGTAATAATCTCGTACCATTCCCTCGAAGACAGGTTAGTGAAAAACTATATCAAAACAGGGAATTTTGAGGGGGAAGTAGAAAAAGATTTTTTTGGGAACAAACTAACCTCTTTGATATCAGTCACCCGAAAGCCTATTACGCCATCAGAAAGTGAAATAAAAAACAATCCCCGCTCACGGAGCGCAAAACTGCGTATCGCACAAAAAATATAATATATGAACGAGATACGCAATACAATAATGGCCGAAATAGAGCCATTAGCCGAAGAACCGAAGCCCACAAAGACGAAAAAAAGCAAACTAAAACCTGCGGCCGGAACGGTTCAAAGCATATTGGGAGGCAAGTTCATGGATCGGGATAAAGTGATAAAGATGCTGCCCTTCCTTATTTATTTAACCGGGATCGGCCTGCTTTATATCTTCAACTCAAATTATGCAAACCATACCGTAATTAGCATTAGCAGGACAAAAAAACAAATTGAGGAACAACGCTACGAATACATAAACACAAAATCGAAGCTGATGCAAACCACCAGACAAACTGAAATTGCTAAACGACTAATAAACAGTGGACTAAAAGAATCGAAAAGCCCGCCAAGGAAGATAGTTATTGAAGGGAAGTAAATTAATTTGAAAATGAATCAATTTGAAAATTTGAAAATGTGGGGATGTGGGGATTTGAGGATGTGGGGATTTGAGGTTGTGGGAATTCGTCAATTTGAAAATTTGAAAATGAGAGAATTTGAAAATGAAGGGTTTGATAAAAGTTTTGCCAATTTACAAACAAAAGCCAAACAACTAATAGCCATTAACCAATAACCATTAACCGATATCAAATAACCAATAACCATTCACCAATAACTATCACCCCAAACAATGGACTCAAGGAAATCAATACTTGCACGTGTATATATAGTTTATGGCTTTATGTTTGCCATAAGCCTTGCTATACTTGGCAAGATCCTATATATCCAATTGGTTGAAGGCGAAATGTGGAAAGCTAAGGCTGAGAAACTTTCGCTCAAGTATTTCACCATCGAACCAAACAGGGGAAATATTTATGATGTAAATGGAGAAATGTTAGCCACTTCTGTTCCACAGTTCGAAGTGAGGATGGATGCCGCTTCGCCACTGATACATGATAGCATTTTCGATAAAGATGTTGATTCCCTTGCAATTTCCCTGGCAGTGTATTTTAAGGATAAGAGCAAAGCAGAATACAAAACCCTACTTGTAAAAGGGCGCCACAATAAAAACAGATACCTATTAATAAAGCGCAAAGTTAATTTCGACCAACTTAAAGCATTGCGGACTTTCCCCATTTTCAGGATGGGTAAAAACAGCGGAGGACTTATAACTACAGTTCAAAACAAAAGGGTATATCCGTTCGATAAACTTGGCTACCGCACATTGGGCTGGTTTAGGGATGGAAATGCAAACAATGTTGGTATTGAAAGCGCATTCAACAGCCAGATGCAAGGCATGGCGGGCAAGAGGTTGTACCAAAGGATTCCTGATGGGAACTGGCGGCCCATGAACAGGAGCAACGAAATTGAACCCGTAAACGGTGCCGATATTTTGACCACAATTGATATCAACATACAAGATGTGGCCGAGGAAGCTTTGTTGAGGCAGCTTGAAATAAACCAAGCCGATCACGGATGCGCAATTTTGATGGAAGTAAAAACTGGCGAAATCAGGGCAATAGCCAATTTGGGCAAAACCAAAGACGGCACTTACCAGGAACTTTACAACTATGCCATTGGCGAAAGTACCGAGCCAGGTTCAACCTTCAAATTATTTTCGTTGTTGGCCGCTTTTGAGGATGGGAAAGTGCATTTGAACGACGTTGTTGATGTAACAGGTGGCGTTGCCAAATTCGGAAAACGCACCATGAGGGATTCGCATTTGGGAGGAGGGGTAATGACGGTTCAACAAGCATTTGAAAAATCGTCGAATGTTGGCATTTCAAAGGTCATAACCGCCGCATACTCCGAAAACCCACAAGCCTTTGTTGACCGGCTGCATAGTTTTAGCGTGAACAAAAAAATAGGCCTCGAAATAAAAGGCGAAGGCCGCCCACAAATACTTGGCACAAAGGATGGCTTATGGTCAAACTCATCGTTGCCGTGGATGTCAATCGGTTACGAGGTTGCATTAACGCCGTTACAAATCCTCACATTTTATAATGCCGTTGCCAATGATGGCGTAATGGTGAAACCCCATTTTGTAAAGGAAGTCCGCAGGGCTGGTTTGCCGGTAACAAGTTTCGAGACCGAGGTGATAAATCAGAAAATAGCTTCAAAAGAAGCTATCGCAATGGCAAAAACCATGCTCGAAGCCGTTGTTGACCATGGAACCGGTTCAGTCTTAAAAAACCCTATTTATAAGGTGGCAGGAAAAACCGGGACTGCCCAGGTAGCGCAAAACCGTGGTGGCTACAATAAAACAAACTACAAAGGATCATTTGTTGGTTACTTCCCTGCCGAAAACCCAAAATATTCGTGCATAGTGGTAATTAACAACCCAACCCAGGGCGGATATTACGGAGGAGCCATTTCGGCCCCGGTTTTCCGCGAAATAGCCGACCGCATTTATGCTACCGATCCCGATGTTGGCATGAATTGGATTGATACCACGCATACCACTCGTTCAAACCCGATGAATGCCGGCAACACCGAAGATATTAAGTTTTTGAGCAATTGGTTAGGTTATGCCAAGCAAATGCCCGGTGCAGGCGAATGGATTACCCAGGTAACCGACAGTACGGGAACAAGGTTCGCTTCTGTTGATTATGATCAGGAAACCATTCCCAGTGTAATTGGGATGGGCGCAAGCGATGCCATATTCAGGCTCGAAAAACTTGGGATGCGTGTTCAAATTAGTGGCGTTGGATTGGTAAAACAACAATCGTTGCCTGCCGGAAGTAAAATAGTAGCCGATACGCCTATACTGTTGAGTATGGGAATCAACAATTAAATTAACAGAAAAAAAAAATAAGCTTACATGAAAGCCCTGGCTGATTTACTCGAAAATGTAAGCCCTTTGCAAATACAGGGTGCTACCGGCATTGCTATCGGCGGCATTACGTACGATTCGCGTGAGGCAAAAGCCGGGTTCATGTTTTTTGCTGTGAAAGGGACCAGGGTTGACGGCCATGATTTTATAGATCAAGTGATTGAAAGTGGGGCTGTTGCTATTGTTTGCGAAACCCTTCCCAAAGTTGTAAACGAAAAAGTAACTTTTATCCAGGTTAAAAACAGCAGCCAAGCTTCGGGAATTATTGCTTCAAACTGGTTCGATAATCCTTCGTCGAAGCTAAAACTTGTTGGGATAACGGGAACCAATGGCAAAACAACAACCGTAACGCTGCTATTTAATATTTTCAGCAGGCTTGGATATCATACTGGATTGCTCTCCACCATTCTCAATAGGATTGATGATGAAATAATTGCTTCGACCCACACAACACCCGATGCCATTAACCTGAACAGCCTTTTGGCCCACATGGTGGAAAAAGGTTGTAGTTATTGCTTTATGGAAGTGAGTTCCCATGCTGTGGTGCAAAACCGTATTGCTGGACTGACTTTCGCGGGCGGCATTTTCTCAAACCTTACTCACGATCATCTCGACTTTCACGAAACCTTTGATAATTACCTGAAAGCCAAGAAACAATTTTTTGATGAGCTTCCTGCTTCTGCGTTCGCCCTTACCAATATTGACGACCGCAATGGGCTTGTGATGCTTCAAAACACAAAAGCTACAAAACACACCTACAGTTTACAAAAATTAGCCGATTTCAAAGGCCGCATACTCGAATCCCCACTTGATGGACTACACCTCGACTTTGACGGAAACGAAATCTGGTGCCGCCTCGTTGGCCGCTTCAATGCGTACAACCTTTTGGCAGTTTATGCAGCAAGTGTTCTACTGGAGCAGGATTCGCTGGAAATACTTACTATTTTGAGCAATCTGGAAAACGTGGAAGGCCGTTTCGATTACATTAAATCGCCACAAGGGAATATTGGTATTGTTGATTATGCCCACACGCCTGATGCACTTCAAAATGTATTGGAAACTATAAACCAGTTGCGTACAGGCAACGAACTTCTGATAACAGTTGTGGGCTGTGGCGGCGACAGGGACAAAACCAAGCGTCCGGTGATGGCCCGCATCGCAGCAAGATTCAGTGATAGTGTGATACTTACATCCGACAACCCAAGGAGCGAGGTTCCTGAACAGATTATTGCCGAAATGCTTGCTGGCGTTGAGAAAGGTTTTGCCCGAAATGTGCAAACCATAACCGACAGGCGCGAAGCCATAAAAATAGCCTGCGCCATTTCGCGGAGCAACGATGTAATACTAATTGCTGGAAAAGGCCACGAGAAATACCAGGACATAAAGGGTATAAAACATCCTTTCGATGATAAGGAAATACTAAAGGAATACTTGTCATAACTTCCAATTAAGTTAAACCGAAAAACAGAGCCAGATGCTGTATTATCTTTTCACCTTTTTAGATAAAGCGTACAATGTACCCGGAGCCGGATTGTTTCAATTCATCTCGTTCCGCGCTGCAATGGCAACTATATTTTCGTTGTTCATTTCCTTGGTTTATGGGAAACGCATAATCAATTATTTACGCACAAAACAAATTGGCGAAACCGTTCGTGAGCTTGGCCTCGAAGGGCAAATGGCAAAAACCGGAACCCCAACCATGGGTGGACTTATTATACTTGGCGCCATCCTCATTCCAACGCTGCTTTTTGCCAAAATAATGAATATCTATATTTTGCTGATGCTTTTTGTTACGGTTTGGTTAGGCTTAATCGGATTTTTGGACGACTATATCAAAGTGTTCCGTAAAAATAAAGAAGGTCTTGCAGGCAGGTTTAAAATCATGGGACAAGTCGTAGCTGGTTTGGTAATTGGTTCGGTTTTATATTTCCATCCTGGAATTGTGATACGCGAACGCTTACCACAGCGAAAAACCGAAGTAAAAGCTGGACAACTCACTGCTTTTGAACAAATTAAAGACCATAACAAGAAGTTTAAAACCACACCTGTAAAATCAACCAAAACCACCATCCCATTCCTGAAAAACAACGAATTCGACTACGCGGTCCTGATTAAATGGATTGGCCATGATTACCGCAAATTTGCATGGCTTATCTTTATCCCAATAGTGATTTTAATTATAACAGCCATTTCCAATGGGGCCAACCTCACCGATGGCATGGATGGCCTGGCGACAGGCACATCCGCGGTTATAGCCATTACCTTGGGTTTGCTGGCGTGGGTGAGCGGCAACATTGTGTTCGCCGATTACCTTAATATAATGTATATCCCCAATACCGGCGAACTCGTAGTTTTCATTTTTGCACTGGTGGGGGCTTGTGTGGGATTTCTTTGGTACAACTCCTACCCTGCCCAGGTTTTTATGGGCGATACCGGAAGCCTTGCATTAGGCGGAATCATTGCAACTTTCGCTATTATGATCCGGAAAGAGCTGCTAATCCCGGTTTTGTGCGGCATTTTTATAGCCGAAAATCTTTCCGTCGTAATTCAAGTAACTTACTTTAAATACACGAAAAAAAGGACTGGCGAAGGCAAGAGGGTTTTCCTAATGGCTCCGCTGCACCACCATTATCAAAAGAAAGGTTACCCCGAACCGAAGATAGTGATGCGGTTCCTGATTATTGGTATTGCCTTGGCCATCATTTCAATAGTAACATTGAAAATCAGATAGCAATTTGAAAACTAATGGTAAAATAGCCATTCTTGGGGCAGGCGAAAGCGGAACCGGGGCGGCAGTGTTGGCCAAAAAACAAGGGTTCAGTGTCTGGTTATCCGATGCTGGAAAAATAAAGGAAAAATACAAAAACGTTCTTTCTCATTTTGAAATAGCATTCGAAGAAGGTGGGCATACCGAAGGGGAAATCCTTGATGCCGATGAAGTTGTGATTAGCCCTGGAATACCTTTAACCGCTCCTTTGGTTAAAAAAATCAAGGCTACAATGATTCCGGTAATTTCCGAAATCGAATTCGCATCGCGCTACACCAATGCACGAAAAATCTGCATCACCGGGGCTAATGGCAAAACAACAACAACTTTGCTCATTTACCACATCCTGAAAAATGCAGGGTTCAATGTTGGTTTGGCAGGAAATGTTGGAAAAAGCTTTGCACTGCAGGTTGCAACCGAAAATTTCGATTGGTACGTTTTGGAAATCAGTTCGTTTCAACTCGACAGCATGTTCAAATTCAAAGCCGATATTGCCATTTTGACAAATATAACACCCGATCACCTGGACCGCTACAATTACAAATTTGAAAACTACATTGACTCAAAATTCAGGATTGTGCAAAACCAGACACAGGATGATGCTTTTATTTATTGCCTTGATGATGAAGTAAGTGCTGCCGAAGTAAATAAACGCGACTTAAAAGCCCGGGTTTACACTACTACAATCCAACAAGGAAACACCAATGCGAATGCTTACCTGATTGACAATAAAATACATATAAACATAGATAATAACCCATTTACCATGACATTGGAAGAACTGGCCTTACAAGGCAAACACAATATATATAATTCGATGGCTGCCTCAATCGGCACCAAGCTGTTGGGTGTGCGCAAGGAAAGCATTCGGCAATCGCTGAGTGCATTTGAAAATGTGCCGCACCGCCTCGAATTTGTTGCGCGTATCCATGGCATCGATTTTATCAACGATTCCAAGGCTACCAATGTAAACAGTGCATGGTATGCCCTCGAAACCGCCGAATCGCCCGTGATTTGGATTGCCGGAGGCATGGACAAAGGAAACGATTATTCCAAACTGGAAGAATTGATACTGAAAAAGGTGAGGGCAATAATCTGCCTTGGCGTTGACAACACCAAGCTGATAAACACATTCGCATCAAAGGTTAAATCAATATACGACACCAAGTCAATTGAAGAAGCAGTGCTCACGGCTTATTCTATTGGCAAAAAAGGGGATACCGTATTGCTGTCGCCTGCCTGTGCAAGTTTCGATCTGTTCGAGGATTACGAAGAACGCGGCAACCTATTTAAAAAAGCAGTAAAAAACCTTTAAACCAAACAACCAACACAAAACCAAAAAATGGTTCAGATAGTGCCAAAAATACGCGGGGACAAAGTTATTTGGGGAATAGTAATTATTCTCTCAATGTTTTCGGTATTGGCAGTTTACAGTTCTACCACCACGCTGGCTTATAGATTTAAGCAAGGCAATACGGAATATTATCTGCTTAAGCATATTGGCATCCTTATTTTTGGGTTTGTATTGATGTATGCCGCACACAAAATAAAATATGTGTATTACTCCAAATTATCCCTGATTGCGGTTTTGTTTGCTGCCCCTCTCCTACTTTATACGTTGGTTTTTGGAGAAGTCCGCAATGATGCAGCCCGTTGGACAACCCTGCCCGGTGTTAACATTATGTTCCAGCCATCGGATCTTGCAAAACTTGCACTTATCATGTTTGTTGCCAGCATGTTGGCAAAAAAACAGGACAATATAAAAGACTTGAAAAGTGCTTTTATCCCAATATTGCTGCCCGTTCTGGTAATCTGTGGGCTTATTTTGCCGGCCAATTTATCAACGGCGGTCATCCTTTTTGTAACCTGTATTGTACTGATGTTTATTGGTGGGGTCAAATTCCGCTATTTATTGGCCCTTTCGGGGATAGGTATTGCGGCATTGGCCCTATTTATCGCTTTTCTGATAGTTTCCCCAAAATCGAGTGGGCGTTTGGGAACCTGGCAAAACCGCATCGAGCATTTTGGCGGCGGCGGCGACAGCGATGAGAACTTTCAGGTAGAACAAGCTAAAATTGCTATTGCCAATGGAGGGTTTGTTGGAAAGTTACCGGGAAACAGTATGCAGAAAAATTTTCTCCCCAATCCTTTCAACGACTTCATTTATGCCATAATAACAGAAGAATATGGTTTTGCAGGTGCATTTTTGATCTTGCTTATGTACATGATCTTGCTTTTCCGTGGAATCCGCATTGCCATAAAAGCACCTGGTCATTTTGGGGCTTTGCTCGCTATTGGGGTTACATTAAGCCTTATTATTCAAGCATTTGCCAATATGGCCGTTGCCGTACACCTGGTTCCGGTAACAGGGCAACCGCTGCCTTTGGTCAGCATGGGCGGAACAAGTATCTGGTTTACAAGCGTAGCCATTGGCATCATACTCAGCGTTAGCAAGGAAATGGACGAAAACGAAGAGCAATCATCAGAAACAACTGAATTACAGGATGCAGCAGTCTGATAACATACGGGTTATCCTTAGCGGAGGCGGTACCGGCGGGCATATTTTCCCGGCCGTGGCAATCGCCAATGCGATAAAATCCGTAGCTCCAAATGCAACATTCCTGTTTGTAGGTGCAAAAGGCCGTATGGAAATGGAAAAAGTACCTGCTGCCGGCTATCCAATACAAGGTTTGTGGATTAGCGGTTTGCAGCGAAGGCTAACAACCGATAACCTTATGTTCCCGTTCAAAGTAGTTTCGAGCTTGTACAATGCTTACAAAATCATAAAATCATTCAAGCCCGATGTTGTGGTAGGTACCGGCGGATATGCCTCGGGACCAACGCTCAGGGTTGCTTCTTGGTTGGGCATACCAACGCTTATACAGGAGCAGAATTCGTTTCCGGGAATCACAAATAAAATGTTGGCAGCAAAAGCAGATAAAATATGTGTGGCTTACGAGGGGATGGAGAAGTATTTCCCGGCCAATAAAATCCTGCTCACCGGAAACCCTGTTCGAAATGATATTGAACACAACCACAACAGCCAATCGGAAGCACTTCAACATTTCAATCTGAATACAGATAAAACTACCGTCCTAATTGTGGGTGGAAGCCTCGGCGCAAGGACAATAAACCAAAGTATAGCCGCAGGGTTAAGCCAGTTTGCCGAAGCAAACATCCAGATAATTTGGCAAACCGGTAAACTATACGAAACTGAGGCAACCGCAACAGTATCCGAATACAAGGAGAAAGGGATTATTTCAATGCCTTTTATAAAAGAAATGGACAAGGCATATTCTGCTGCCGATGTCGTGGTTTCGAGGGCAGGTGCCATAGCTATTTCCGAACTCTGCATTTCGGGCAAACCTTCCATTTTGGTCCCGTCGCCAAACGTTGCCGAAGACCATCAAACAAAAAACGCCCTTGCCCTCTCTTCCCGCAAAGCAGCAATATTGGTAAAAGATTCAGAAGCTTTTGAAAAGTTGGTTGGAACAGCAATTGCACTGGCGGAAAATAAAAATGAGCAAAACAAACTTGGTACGAATATCAGCACAATGGCAATGCAAAATTCGGCAGCAATTATTGCCGGCCAGGTTTTCGCACTAGCCAAATTTAAAAGCAATAAAGTATTGTAAAACATGTCGTTAACCATAAAAGAACATAGTATTTATTTCCTCGGCATTGGAGGTATAGGCATGAGTGCCTTGGCGCGGTATTTTATCGCGAAAGGATACCAGGTTCATGGTTACGACAAAACATCTACCAGCCTAACCAGCCAATTAGAGCAGGAAGGCATGATCATCCATTTCCATGAGGATGTTGAACTTATACCCGCCGAAACAGGGTTGGTGATTTATACCCCTGCCATACCTGCCACAAATTCTGAATATCAGTTTTTAATTAAAAGTGGCGTTCGGATGATGAAAAGGGCCGAAGTATTGGGCATGTTGTCATCGGAATATAAAACCATAGCTTGTGCCGGGACACACGGTAAAACAACTACTTCAACCTTATTGTCGTTCCTGATGCAACAATCCCAAATTGGCTGCCAGGCTTTTTTGGGAGGGATTTCGCGGAATTTCGACAACAACCTTCTTATTTCGGAAACATCGCCATTCATGGTTGTTGAAGCCGATGAATACGACAGGTCGTTCCTCCATTTGCATCCATTTATTGCAATTATAACAAGCACCGATTCCGACCATCTTGATATTTACGGGAACCATGAATCGGTGCAGGATGCATTCTCCGCCTTTTCGCAAAACATTGAACCTACCGGTTCGCTGATCATAAAGAAAGATGTTGTTTTGCCTTTGCAGCATCTTTTGGAATGTAACGTCTATTCGTATGCTGTAAATGAAGAGGCTCATTTCTATGCAAATAACCTTAGTTTGGAAAGCGGCCTTTATCATTTCGATTTCAATTACCCAAATGGTAAAATCAGTAACCTCACACTTGGTATTCCTGGTTTGTATAATGTCGAAAATGCCGTTGCTGCTTTGGCCGCGGCTTTACTTGCCGGGGTTACGCCCGAAGAGTTGGGCATCGGGCTATCAAGTTTCCGTGGGGTAAACCGCAGGTTCGATGTAAGGGTTAATGAAAAAAGCATGGTTTACATTGATGATTATGCCCACCATCCTGAAGAACTGAATGCCTGCATTGGTTCTGCAAGTGCAATGTTTCCAGGGAGGAAACTGACTGGTATTTTTCAGCCTCATTTGTTTACCCGCACTCGCGACTTTGCTGTTGAATTTGCAAAAAGCCTTTCGATGTTGGATGAAATCATGCTTCTACCTATTTACCCTGCCCGCGAGCTTCCAATTCCAGGTGTCGATTCGGAGATGCTGCTTTCGTTGATAGACAATAAAAACAAATCTTTGGTTCAAAAAACAGATATCCCTTTCATTTTCGCCAATAAAAAAATCGAAGTACTGCTTACCATGGGTGCCGGCGATATCGACACCTTGGTTCAACCCATTGAATCCTATATCAAAAACACATCAAACCTCTAAGATGAAGATATTTCTAAAAATATTGCTCATTATAGTTTGGGTTTCCATTGCGGCAGGAGTGGTAATTATGATGGGTTTTGCCAACAAAACACACGAAGTTAAACCGTGCCGCGGCATTATTTGTAACATCAATTACAACGGGATTGAACCATTGATGAGCAACAGGGATCTGGTAAATGGCATTAACAACCGCTTTGGGAAACTTCAGAATAAAACCATAAGCGATATTGATGTTGCCGGAATAAGTACCTATTTACATAAGGAGCCTTATCTCGAAAATATGGATGTGCAGGTTAGTATCGAAGGGGATGTTATAGTTAAAGCTGATCAATGTGAACCGATAATCAGATATTTCACCCTAACAGGTGAGCAGCATTTTCTCGACAGAAAAGGCCGGATAATGCCTATTAGCCATGAGTATCCATACAAAACAATTATTGCCACCGGTGAAATAGAAAGTGCTTTGGGAGATGGGAAAAACATTTTCTCGGTTCCGGTTACAAATAAATTGCTGCGAAGCAAATTGAAAAGCCTTTACAATTTGCATGAAATAGCATCGCTGATAGTTGCCGATTGCACCTTAAATGCTCTTATTGAGCAAGTAAACATAACCAAAAACGGCAAAATACAATTAGCAACCAAAGCCGGATCGCATATCGTTTATTTGGGCGATACTACCGATGTGGCAGAGAAACTGGAAAACCTAAAGTGCTTTTACAAATTTGGCCTTGTAAAAACAGGCTGGAACAAATATGGAAAAATTAACCTTGAGTATAAAAACCAAATAGTGTGTACAAAATAATTATAAAACTATGCAAGCTGAAATAGTAGTCGGGTTAGATATTGGAACCACTAAAATTGCCGCCATTGTGGGCCGCCGCAACGAATTTGGCAAGATAGAAGTTTTGGGCTATGGCCATACCGAATCCATTGGCGTTCGCCGTGGGGTCATCACCAATATCGAAAATACGGTAAACTCCATTTTAACCGCTGTAAAGGATGCCCAGGAAACCTCAAAAGTTACCATACGCACGGTAAACGTGGGTATTGCGGGGCAGCATATCCGGAGCATACAGCACCGCACCAGCACCATAAGGGAAAACCCCGACAATGTTATCAGCCAGGAGGATATCGACAGGTTTACTTCCAGCATTTACAATATAGCCATGAACCCTGGCGAAAAAATTATTGATGTAATTCCTCAGGAATTCTTTATTGATGGTGATTCGGGCGTAAGGGATCCCAAAGGAATGTTAGGGCATCAGATTGCAGGCAGCTTTCATATTGTAACCGCGCAAACCTCGGCAGCCCAAAACATAATGAAGTGCATAGAAAAAGCAGGCCTCAACCTTCAGCAAATGATACTTCAGCCATTGGCATCGGCAGAGGCTGTTTTGGGCGATGATGAAAAAGACGCCGGAGTGGTTCTGGTAGATATTGGCGGCGGCACAACCGATGTAGCCATCTTTCTCGACGGGATAATAAGGCATACCGCTGTTATCCCTTTTGGTGGCGAGATTATTACCGAAGATATAAAAACAGGTTGCAACATCATTAAAAAACACGCTGAGGACCTAAAAGTAAAATTTGGCTCCGCGCTTGCCACCGAAAACCGGACCGAAGAAGTAGTGGCCATTCCAGGCCTTCGTGGAAGGGCTCCAAAAGAAATTACGTTGAAAAACCTTGCCAATATTATCCAGGCAAGGATGGAAGAAATAATTGAGGCCGTTTACGAAGAAATAAAAAGTACCGGTCTGGAAAAAAAACTGATTGCAGGCATAGTTTTAACAGGTGGGGGCGCAACCCTCAAACATATCGAACAGCTTACCCAGTTTAAAACAGGGATGGAAACACGTATAGGATATCCAAACGAACACTTGGCCAGCACTTCGGCAGAAGAAATGACCAAACCCATGTACGCAACAGGGATTGGGTTGGTGCTGATGGGGATGCAGCGTTCCGATAATTCAGGAAGCGAAAATCAGCCAACAACCCAGCCAAACCCGGATGTACCTGCAAAAAAACCCAAACCAAAGAGTGGGATGACTGAGTGGCTCACTACATTTTTCAAAGATGGAATCAGTTAATAACTCAGGCACATTTTGTTAGTAATTTTTTAAACCGAAATTTTAACCAAAACATATAACAATTAATTTAGGGGGGATCAAAATGACAACTATGCTTAAATTCGATACGCCTGAGGAACAGGCTCCAATCATTAAAGTAATCGGTGTAGGAGGTGGGGGCAGCAATGCTGTTTCACACATGATGGCACAAGGGATAAAAGGAGTAGATTTTTATATCTGCAACACTGATGCCCAATCACTTAACAAATGCGATGTGCCCAATAAAATAAGGCTGGGACATACCGGTTTAGGTGCTGGTGCAAACCCTTCGGTTGGTCGCGAAGCAGCTTTACAGATTGCCGATGAAATGCGGGAACTTATTTCGCACAATACTTCAATGCTGTTTATTACAGCAGGTATGGGCGGTGGAACCGGAACCGGAGCCGCACCTGTAATTGCTCAAATTGCCAGGGAATTGGGTATTCTTACCGTTGGCATCATCACCAAACCTTTCGGATTTGAAGGACGTAAACGGGAAATCCAGGCAACGGCAGGCATCGAGGAATTGAAGAAATATGTTGATACCACACTTGTTATTTGCAATGACAAATTGCTCGATATGCGTGGCGATATGAAACTCGGACAGGCCTTCTGCGAAGCAGACAACATACTGACCATTGCAGCTAAAGGCATTGCCGAAATAATTACAGTTACCGGCAGGATAAATGTGGATTTCGAAGATGTTAAAACTGTAATGGAAGGTAGCGGAAAAGCTATAATGGGCGCTGGGATTGCAAGCGGCCCCGACCGTGCGGTAAAAGCTGTTGAAATGGCTTTGAACTCACCCTTGCTCGATGATACCGATATAAAAGGAGCAGCTAACGTATTGCTTTATATCACTTCTGGAAAAAACGAGATTTCGCTCGAAGAACTTAATGAAATCACCGGTTTTATAACCGAACGCACCGGCGACGATGCCAACGTAATTTGGGGGGATGGAATAGACGACAACCTCGATGACGAAATTACAATTACACTTATTGCTACTGGGTTTAACAGGCCTGTTATTACCAAACACACCCTCAACGAGGCTCAAAACACTATAAACCAACAACAAGTAGCAAAAGTTGATAACGCTATTACCGAAGTTCAAATGGTTGTAGAAGTTGCTGCTCTTGCAAAAGCTAATGTGGAACCTATACGGATTTTGCCCGAACTTACTGTTAACAACCTTCCTTTTACACTTTTTCCGGATTCGGGAACTGAAAAGCCGGCACCAATTATCGAAAAACCCCAACAACTGCCAGAGCCAATTGAAATAAGGGGCTTTTTCAGGAAAGAACCAGAATTTGAAGTTGTGATGCCAGCCCCTAAACCAGAACCAATTACAACGGTTTTCGTTTCGGCATCCACATCAACCCATACCGCTGAAAAAGAGGAACAACGCGAAGATGAACGCAGGGCCAAGCTTAAAGGCATGAGCCACAAACCTAATGTTGTTTCTAATATCGAAGAAATGGAGAAGGTTCCAGCTTATCAGCGCCGCAACGTTTTGCTCCCCGATGCAAGCCAGGTAAACGAAAACCCACCTTCGCAATACACCCTGAGCCTCGACAACAACAATGTGGGAGGGCTAAAGGAAAATAAATTCTTGCACCACAAAGCGGATTGATCATAAAAGTTATGCATTGACCCTGTATTTAATAATGGGATCCAAAGCACATAAGGCTTTGATTTCGAACCTAATTTGGTCAATTGTATTAAGCAAATATCGGTTTGGGTTGGCCTTTGTAAAAGTATAGATACAAAGAAGCGAACATTTGAACAAGCGAACATTTGAGCATTTGAACGGCGAAGCCAATTGAACCTTGAACAAGCGAACATTTGAACATTTGAACAAAAGAACAAGCGAACATTTGAACGGCGAAGCCAATTGAACCCTTGAACAAGCGAACATTTGAACAAGCGAACATTTGAACATTTGAACATTTGAACATTTGAACCCTTGAACAGCGAAGCCAATTGAACCCTTGAATAAGCGAACATTTGAACAAACGAACAAGCGAACATTTGAACGGCGAAGCCAATTGAACATTTGAACGGCGAAGCCAATTGAACTCTTGAACCCTTGAACGGCGAAGCCAATTGAACCCTTGAACAAAATAACTTTCTTTCAATTACAAAATCCTGAACTAGAAAAATATGGAACTAGAAAAACTTATAAACGAAGATATTAAGCAAGCAATGATCAACAAGGACAAGGAAAAACTTGAAGCCTTGCGTTCTATTAAAGCTGCTTTGCTGCTCGAAAAAACAGGAAAAGATGTTACTGGCGGCATAATCCCCGAAAGCGTTGAACTGAAAATGCTGCAACGATTAGTGAAACAACGGCGGGAAAGTGCTGGGATTTACCTTGCACAAGGCAGGCCCGATTTAGCTGAACCGGAATCCTTTCAAGCTTCCATTATCGAAAAATACCTTCCTGAGCAATTGACCGAAGATGACGTGGTTGCTATCGTACAAAAAATCATCGCCGAAACCGGGGCTGCCGGAATTAAAGATATGGGCAAAGTAATGGGATTGGCAAGCAAACAAGTTGCAGGCAAAGCCGACAATAAAATGATTTCGGAGATTATAAAGAAGCTGTTGCCAGGGTAAAGAGATTATGGCCATTTTTACGGCCTTTATTCTATTGCTTTAATAAATGATAAAAAATGCCGTTCTATGCCAACGGCATTTTTCATTCTATCAGATTCTCTATTTGCACATTGGCTTGACTTCCAATCATCAAAACTGAAAATATATAAACGGTTGTATCTCCGATGATTTTATCTGTATTACAACTAAAACTATAATAATGAGATAGGCGATTTTTAGCACAAATGGCGATTTGATAACCAATTGTTGAGTGCTTTCCTCAAATTTTGAAGGAACAAAATGCAAAAAAAATCCTAACGCCATTAGCATCAACACATACGGATATCCCTTAATAAAATCAGGGATTATTTCTCCGTGAAAGGATGTGGTAATTTGAACCAGCATTACTTTCACCACCTCCATGGTATCGGCCCTGAAGAACACCCAGGTAAAACAAACAAAATGGAATGTAATTATTACACCTAACCAATGGGTTAGCTTGTTCTTTGGTATGGTTATAATGGAATTGACAAATTTCTCGAAAGCCAACCCAATGCCATGCAAAGCACCCCAAACCACAAAACGCAATGCCGCCCCATGCCACAAACCACCAATCAACATGGTTATCATCAGGTTGATATAAGTCCTTATTTTTCCCTTCCGGTTTCCGCCCAACGAAATGTATAAGTAATCACGCAGCCAACTGGAAAGCGAAATATGCCACCGCCGCCAAAACTCGGTGATACTTGCCGACTGATATGGCGAATCGAAATTCACCGGCAATTTGTACCCAAGCAGCAACGCGATGCCAATAGCCAAATCGGTATAACCCGAAAAATCGCAATAAATCTGAAGGGCATACCCATAAACCCCAAACAGGTTTTCGAGGCCTGTATAAAGCCCAGGATTATCAAAAATCCTATCCACAAAATTGCTGCTGATATAATCGGAAATAACTGCTTTTTTAAACAAGCCAATGCAAATCAGGAAAATAGCTTTCCCAAAATCCGCTTTGCTAACAAAAGGCGTCTTGCGCACCTGTGGTAAAAATACCGATGCCCTCACTATGGGTCCAGCTACCATTTGTGGAAAAAATGTAACAAAAAAAGCAAATTCGGAAATGTCCTTTACCGGCTCGATGTTGCGGCGGTAAATATCGATTGTATAACTCAAGCTTTGAAAGGTGAAAAATGAAATACCTACAGGCAAGAAGATGTTCAATGGATCAAAAGGCTTGTTTACAACATCATACACAATGCTCAAAAAAAAGTTGGTATATTTAAAATAAACCAGCATCCCAATATTTACCACCAAACTGATAACCAAATAAAGGGTACGACGTTGCTTGATTTCAGTCCTGGCAATTTGCCGGGCAAGGTTATAATCAACAACTGCAGTTAATAGCAACAATATAAAGTATAGCCCGCTCGATTTGTAATAGAAGAAAATGGAGAATATTGTAAGGTAAATGTTTTTCAGCTTATTGTGCTTATAAACAATACTATACACAGCTATAAACCCAAGAAACAGGAATAAAAAGAAACCGCTGCTGAAAATCATCGGCTCCTTGGGATTGTAAACAAATTGCTGTAAAAGTTTGTTAAAATCAATCTGCTGCATACTTCAAATAGCTGTTTATTAAAGCTTTGTACAGAAGTTCGCCCTGCAAAGCATAACCCTGTTTATTATAATGCACTCCATCGCGCTGAAGCAAAGCTGCTTTTCGCCATTCGGTGCATGAGCCATAACCGCCCGATATGGTATAAAAATCCCAGCAAGCCGTATTTTCGAGCGTTGCGGTTTTTAATAATGCACGTTGTACCAATTCGAGGTAAGGGTTTTTGTATTTTTTCCGGAAATAATCATCGGCCGGTGTGGCAATGAGTATGCAGGTTTTGGGGTCAAAATTCCTGATTGCCTGTATCATAGCTGTTGCTGAAGCAATCATTTCCTCCTCCGCTATTTTTATATTTGCGCCTTCGTTGGTGCCAAGCGAAATAATTACCAAATCGGGCTTGATAACCTTCAACTGATTGAAAAATAAAGGATTCCTATTATAATCGCTAAAGTGCGCCCCATTTATGCCCACGCTATGATAAAAAACCCCGGGCTGGCTCTTTTTCAGGATTACTCCATTTACGATGCATGAATTCTGTCCGGCTTCCGTTTGTTCGGCCTGAATTCGAAGGTAATTCGATGGTTTTGGGAATTTTACAAGGGTTGTGTTTTCGTCAGGCTCGATTGGACGGGCCGACATAAGGAAACCGAATTTCAGCGGCGAATCGGTAAAACGGCAGTCGTATTGAAGCGAATCCTTTGTATGTATGAGCGTTACTTCGTCGAAAGAATAATCAAGGTCATCGTGGTTAAAAGTAGTAAAATCGAAATATGCACCGGCCTCATCGCTGCGCATCGAAATACTGGAAATTCCGGGATCGGGGAAATTGGCCTGGCTGTTAATTCTTGCCACTTGCCAACCCACGTTTGAGGACGAACGGTAATCGGCTGGCTCGTTGGTGCCGGCAACCCTAAGCGGAAAAACAAGTCCACGCCCGGCATTGCCAAAGCGCTGCTGAAGGTTTTTCCGTACTTCGCGGGTAAGGAAATCAGCCTGTATATGCGAATCGCCTATGTGAAGAATGTTCATCTGATTGGTATCCCCATCCTCGAGTTTTAGAAGTTTGTTAAAAAATGGTGTTAGCAGGTTGCCTCTAATCAGCGTGTCGGCATCGTAGTTAATAAACGAATACTCAGTATTTGAAAGCGTATCCACTTCACTAATCGAATCGCTAACTACAACTTGACCCTTTGTTACCAACGAAAATCCAAAAATCAGTATAAAACAAAAAATACTATTTAAAATCTTTCCGTAAAATCGGGTTTTATTTATGTTTACGGTGTACGGATTAAGACCGACAACCATGACCCGTTGTAAACAAATCGTGAACCGTAAACCACGATTCGTATATTTTGAATTAGAGCCAGTGAAAATGAAAACTTTATTTAGTGATAACTGCAAGTCGGTTCCTCCTTTTTTCATAATTTTCCACTTCGTAAACAAAACTCCTGGCAAAAGAAAGGCCAACTTTACGGCCACCAGCAAAATTTAGGTGAGTATAATCCTTGTTGGCAAGAGCCGGAATGGAATTGGCAAAAGCAGCCATCGAATTTTCGCCACCCATAGCATCGAAAAGGTTCCAGAAAAGCAATTTGTTTTCAAATGCAATTTTTTCCTGTGCTTGAATAAGTAGAGGTATAACCGGCATTGTAACATATTGCCCCTGTTGCCGCTTGCTACGATCCGATACAGACAAAAGCATAATTGGTGTTTCGGGAAATGCTTCTTTAAGTTTGCTGATTAACTTTGACATTCCTTTACCGTAACTTGCAAAATCGGTGTTTGGCGAATTCGAAACATTTAGCCCAAATTGAAGAACTATCAGATCGTAATTCAACAAACTGTCGAATGCAGCGAGGTTCTTCTGTGGTATTGCTCTAAGCCCAAGCCCCGAATTCCCTTTAATAGCAAAATTATCAATATAAATTCCGGTTTCATCCTCCAGCGAAGCTCCCAGGCATGTAACCCCGCCCAAATTCAATCTTGCACTTACCTGCCGTATGGAGTCAGCTTCAACCAGTACCATTGATGGCACAGAGGTTGCAATGAGTTCCAGTTGCCTGCTATCCTTCCTGTTGATTAAAACCCTGGCTTTCTGATTAAAATCGGCAGTATAAAACAACCTGAAAGTATTGAACATAGCAGTATGCCTGAAATGGTCAGTTCCTTTATAAAAAACATAATTCCCCGAATCAGGCGTGTAACAAAATCCATTGATACCCAAATGACCTGATCCAGGATTGGTAAGGATTGAGGAAGTATTCCATCCGCCAAACGAATGAATAACTGAACGCCTGAAACCAGCTATTTCGGATGTAATTGGCACAAAACCAACCCCATTCCCGCCATACAAACTTTGCAGTGTATCGCGTAAATCGCTTACTAAAATATCACCATCCGAAAACGAATCGCCATACCAGGCAATCCTAACTTTGCCACTTTTCTCTTTTGCTTTCAGCAATCGGGCAAAAAGTTTGTCGAGTGGATAATCATCATCCGTAAAATTGCGGAAACAGATAACATCAGGAGGACAAGGTTCAAATTCAGTCGGAATGCTATCGGCAATCAGTGGTTGAATGGTTTGCGGCTTGGCATCGGCTAAAATATCTGAAAAAATACTTACTGGTTTAAGGGTATAGCTGAAAAAGGTTTTTTCGGTATCGAAAAACGACAAAACACTGAGGATGCCTGCCACAGCCAATGTAAAAAAAAATGCTTGGGGAATATAATTCTTATTCATTAAAGTTTGCAGTTGTACACCACTGAAATTCCTTAATAAAAATGAAATCAGGGAATTTATCAGTTCGGGCCTTTTGAAAAACAAGGCTGCAAAAGTAGTGAGATTTCCAATATGCGCCGGATTGAATAATCAGTAAAGTGAAGATGGAAACAGTACAACCAAATACTAGTAAATTGAAGATTTAATTTATCGATTCTACTTATTACTGTTACCGGAAAGTTTTTACACTGAAGGTTAACTTCAAAATATGATTCTTTGTTGAAAGCCTTAATATATGGAAACTTCACGAAAACGCAGTTAGGAAATACAACATATAATATTGGTTATCTGTATATTAAATCAATTTAAAATTTTAGACTTTGTACAATTCATCAGGTGTTCGGCTGAGCACTCTCCGAAATCTTAGTGTATTGCATTTTAACAAAAATGACTTTTCGTAGTTGCGTCAAATAGTAAACCCCAACCACTTTTTGAGGCAGAGGCACCATATTATAAATCAAATGACATCAAACTATTGTTTCTCCAAAACAGCTTTAAGATTTATTAGCCCTTTTTCCAAGTCCTTTCCAAGAATCTTTTGAAATATGGGTTTAAAAAGCTTCATCGGAAATTTCGTGGGGCTATAAAACCCCCACATAAATTCTGTTTGCCCAGATGAAGCAGGAAAAAACACAAATTTGGCTTTAGCCACATTCTGCATAGGTTTACTGAAGCGAATTTCGTATTCAATACTTTTGTTTTGCTCCAATTTTATTGTTTCCTGCTCTCCGGAACCAACATTTTTATTTGTTTTGCTATCCCAGATGTAAACAAACCCAACCTGTCCATCCGTTCCGCGATACTCCTTTTTCATTGCTGGATCTAACATATTTCAGGTACTGAATTGGTCATGATTTTTTGAGATTTTTACGAAGTCAAAAATCTGTTGGGCAGGTTTATTAATGGTGACAAATCGCTCAATTTTCATTTCATTACCCATGAGCATTGTCATAACTAAAAGCAACCCAAATATTCCAGCGATTACAACAAATAATGTGGTCATAATAAACTTTATTAATGTTTGTGATTTCGTTAATAAACTATTAATCTGATGTTTTGTTCACGATCTTGAGTTCTCTCCGAAAACCCTAAAAAAAAGAAAACCACGGAGCGATGTGCTGAGCCTGCCGAAGCAGCGCAAAAGACATTGAGGAACACTGAATATTGTTAATCAGCAATATAAAGTTCATGAAACTTGGTAAAATAGTGCCACGTTGTGGCAAAAAAGACGTTTCGGAGCGGTCTGAATAACCTTTGAGTTTAAACCATTAAATTTGCTTGTCAATCATAACCATCAAAAATATCATGCAAATATTATTTTTTCATACTCTATTGCCTTGCAAATGTGTATGTTCACAAAAATCAATTACAATTTGGGATTATACAGTAATTTTAGAAACCCGTTTAGAAAATACGGGACAAGGTACGTTAAAAGCACTTTGGTTAAAGCAACGTCATTTCGAGAACATACTTTAATGCTTGTGTTCGAAAAATCTGAAGTTTTTATGTATTACGATTTAAATTAAACCTTTATCTTTTTTCTCCTGAATGGCACTAAGCATATCCACGGTCATGGTTTCAAGGTTCCATTTCGGTTTCCAGCCCCATTCGGAGCGGGCACAGGAATCATCCATGCTGTTTGGCCATGAGTTGGCAATTCCTTGCTTCATGGGTTCAACATTATAATCCATCACAAAACCCGGAATATGTTTGCGTATTTCAGCAGCAATGATTTCGGGATCAAAACTCATTGCGGTAACATTGAAAGAATTACGGTGTATTAATTTAGCCGGATCGGCTTCCATCAGATTTATCGCAGCTTCGAGTGCATCGGGCATATACATCATATCCAGAAAAGTGCCAGCACCCAAAGGACAAGTATATTTCCCGTTTTTAATGGCTTCGTAATAAATTTCCACAGCATAATCGGTTGTTCCTCCTCCAGGCAACGTTACATTGCTGATAATGCCGGGGAAACGCACTGAACGCGTATCAACTCCAAATTTCTTGAAATAATAGTCGCTCAACAGCTCACCTGTAACTTTGGTAATACCGTACATGGTTTGCGGGCGTTGAATGGTATCCTGCGGGGTATTGTCGTGAGGGGTATCAGGGCCAAAAGAGCCTATGGAACTCGGCGTGAAAAGTGCGCAATTGAATTCTTTTGCAACTTCGAGGCAATTCATCAAACCGCCAACCCCAATCTGCCAGGCCATAAGCGGTTTTGTTTCACCCACAGCCGAAAGGATGGCAGCCAGGTTATAAATCGTATCAATTTTATATTTCTTTACCAGATCGGCTATTTCCTGCGCTTCGGTAACATCAACGTACTCGGCTGGCCCTGAATTCAAAAGTTCACCCGTTGGCTCTGGCCGGAAATAACCTGCTACCACGTTGCTGTTTCCATATATTTTCCTGAGTTTCATGGTAAGCTCCGAACCAATTTGGCCTACTGCCCCGATTACGAGAATATTCTTCATGTATTGACTGCGGTTTTGTTGTTATACGATTCACAATTTGCGGCAAAATTAAACAAATTTGCTTACCTCCACAGGTATTTGGCACTATCTGAACAATAATTTTATAGTTCTGTATATCAATTATATATAATAATAATTTAAGTATTTTACTGATACTTTTTCCTTTTGTTGCGAAACTCTTTCGATATATGCTTCATTTTAACAAAACTGCCTTGCAGGAGACCAATAATTTTTACCTTTGCAGGGGTTCAGGATGTGCTTTCTGAGTAGGTAACAGTTGTTAAAGGCGGGGTTTAGATGCCATGGTTTGTGCTCAAAAACTTCGTGTGAACATTTGTACAAAAGAACAATTGAACAAGCGAACATTTGAACATTTGAACATTTGAACATTCGAACATTTGAACATTGAACCCTTGAACATTGAACCCTTGAACATAAAAAAGTAACCATCTTCCCAATACCACCAATCTAATTTATAATAACAATACCATGTACACAAAATTTCAAGATTTCCTTACCAAAGAACTTGCTGGCATAAAAGAAGCCGGATTGTTTAAAAATGAGCGCATACTTGTCTCGCCACAAGGGGCTGAAATTACCATAAGCTCCGGTGCCAAAGTGCTTAATTTCTGTGCCAACAATTACCTTGGCCTCTCCAATAACCCTCAACTGATTGCTGCTGCAAAAGACGCCCTGGATACACATGGCTACGGCATGTCGTCAGTGCGTTTTATTTGCGGAACCGGTGATCTTCACAAAGAATTGGAAAAGAAAATTGCCGATTTTTTCGGTATGGAAGATACCATTTTATATGCCGCTTGTTTTGATGCCAATGGTGGCGTTTTCGAACCTTTATTAGGCGAAGAAGATGCAATTATCTCTGATTCGTTAAACCATGCTTCCATTATAGATGGTGTAAGGCTTTGTAAGGCTGTACGTTACCGATACAACAATGCCGACATGGCCGATCTTGAAGTACAATTGCAAGCCGCTCAGGCTCAAAGGCACAGGTTGATCGTTACCGATGGCGTTTTTTCGATGGACGGGAACGTGGCTCCTCTCGACAAAATATACGAGTTGGCCAATAAATACGATGCCATGATCATGGTTGACGAATCACATTCAGCAGGAGTTGTTGGCAAAACAGGGCGTGGTGTAACCGAGCAGTTCAACCTGAAAGGTAAAGTTGAAATTATTACCGGAACTCTTGGAAAAGCATTTGGAGGTGCAATCGGTGGCTTTACTACCGGGAAAAAAGAAATTATTGATATGCTCCGCCAACGTTCGCGGCCCTATCTTTTCAGTAATTCAATACCTCCGTTGGTAGCTGCTGCAGGAATCCGGATGGTGGATATGATGAGCGAAACCAATGAGTTGCAAGATAAATTACACGAAAACACGGCCTATTTTGTAGAGAAAATGTTGGCCGCAGGTTTCGATATCAAACCAACCCAAAGTGCCATCTGCGCCGTAATGCTGTACGATGCCAAGCTTAGCCAGGAAATGGCATCCAAACTGCTTGACGAAGGTATTTATGTTATAGGTTTCTACTATCCTGTTGTACCTAAGGACAAAGCCCGTATCCGTGTTCAGATTTCGGCAGCACACGAACGCGAACACCTCGACAAATGTATTGCTGCATTTACCAAAGTTGGGAAAGAACTTGGCGTTATCAAGAGCCAACAAGGCGGTTGTGGCTGTGGTTGCAGTTGTGGAAACTAATGTATCCTGTTGATTTCATTTTGAAAAGGCTGCTGAAAAGTGGCCTTTTTTAGCTTTTGCAAACAAGAAACAGCATCTATACTCTCGATATTTTTTTGCAGTTATTGCTTGAAATAACCTAAGTTTGAAAAAAATATCAAACACATTTTCTCCTTATGGAAAATAATTCATTGAAGAAATTCATCTATCTGGCAATTGCTGCGGCAGTGGCAACTATTTCGCTTAAGCTTCTTGCATATTTTCTTACAGGATCGGTCGGTTTGTTTTCTGATGCGCTCGAGTCGGTTGTTAACCTTATCGCGGCTGTGGTTGCACTTTTTATGATTACCCTGGCCGAAAAACCTGCCGATGAAGAACATGCTTTTGGCCATTATAAAGCAGAATATTTTTCGAGTGCCATAGAAGGTGGGCTGATTGTGATTGCTGCATTCAGTATTATTTGGTCGGCTATCCCAAGAATTATACACCCACAACCTCTTGAAAATGTCGGGGTTGGATTGCTGGTTGCAGTAGGTGCTTCGGCAATTAACCTGGCTGTTGGGATGATTTTAATCAAGAACGGCAAAAAAAACCATTCTATCACACTCGAAGCCGATGGCAAACATTTGATGACTGATGTTTACACTTCGGTTGGGGTTTTGATAGGGATTGGTTTGGTAAACATTACCGGTTTTCTTGTGCTTGATGGGATTGTTGCAGTTGGGGTTGCAATAAATATTTTATGGACTGGCTACCAGCTTATGCACCGTTCAGCTCAAGGATTGCTCGATTCGGCCATTCCTGAAGAAGAACGTCAGAAAATAATTGATGCACTTGCTAAATTTAAGGATCAGAATATTGAATACCATTCACTTATGACCAGGCAAGCGGGACGGCGAAAATTTATTTCACTGCACATACTTTTGCCCGGAAAACTGAGCATTCAGGAAGGGCATGATAGTGTCGAAAATATCGAAAAGGCAATCCGCGACCTTTTCGGTTCACCGGTAACTGTTTTTACCCATCTCGAACCTGTGGAAGATCCTCTTTCGATGGAGGATATTGGGTTGGACAGGATATATTAGTAATCTTGAGTCCGCTCCTAAAACCCTTAAAAAAAAGAAAACCACGGAGCGAAGTACTGAGCCTGCCGAAGTAGCACAGAGGACACAGAGGCACACAGAGTATTGTTAATCAGCACTATAAACTTTGTGAACTCAGCGAAGCGATATCACGAACACTTTAAAAATTAGCAATTGTGAGTAAACTTAGAGACTTTGTGCCTTTGTGGCAAAAAAGATTTTTCGGAGTGGACTCAATTTTCGAAATTTTCAATTTATCCTTACTTTTGAAAGTGAAAATCAATCAGCAACAATAGTTACAATTCAAATGAAGGGGCAACAAAAATGAAAAATTGCAGCAACCACAACCTTTACAAGTTCTTCAGCAGCAAAATTATTTGTTCTGTTTTTTGCCTGATCAGCTTCTTTTCGATAAATGCTTATTCACAAACCTGGTCCCCGCTTGGCAGCGGGATGAATGACTGGGTGTATTCCTCCATAATTTATAATGGCGACTTGATTGTTGGTGGGAAATTTACTTCGGCAGGAGGTGTAAGTGCAAACCATATTGCTAAATGGAATGGTACAAGCTGGCAACCACTTGGATCAGGTGTAAATGGGAAAGTTAACGCGCTTGCTGTTTACGAAGGCAACTTAGTAGCTGCTGGCGAGTTTACATCTGCGGGTGGGATGGACGTAAATTTTATCGCAATGTGGGATGGCACCGCATGGAACGATGAATTGGGTGGTGTGGGAAGCACTGTAACATCACTTGCAGTTATTGGAACGGATTTATATGTTGGAGGCTATTTTACAGAAGCAGACAGTACCCCGGCCAATTATATCGCAAAAAGGGACAATACAGGATGGTCTGCATTGGGGACCGGAATGGCAGGAGGTCAAGGCCAAGTTATGGCTTTAACTGTTTTCAACGGCGAATTGTATGCAGGTGGCTTTTTTACCTCTTCGGGCGGGGTAACCACCAACCATATTGCGAAATGGAATGGCATTTCCTGGTCGGCACTTGGTAATGGAATTGCTGGCATTGTTTATTCGTTGGCCGAATACAACGGTAATTTAGTTGCCGGTGGTTTGTTTTTAAGCGCAGGTATTATTGCGGCTAACCATATCGCTTCTTGGGATGGAGTTTCGTGGTCAACATTCGGGACCGGTATGGCCGGCGATTTTTATCAATATGTTTTTGCGCTGGCCGTGTACAATGGAAACTTGTTTGCGGGAGGATATTTTCAAAGTTCAGGAGGCGTTTCCACAAATGGCGTTGCAAAATGGGATGGGGCTTCCTGGAGCGGTTTGAACGGAGGCTTTTTTTATCCTGCAAATGCGTGTGGTGCCCACACGTTATGCATTTTTGGCGGCGATTTGGTAGTCGGAGGATTATTTACCTCTGCCGGATCTGTTGGTGCCGCCCATATAGCTGCTTACAACGAGCCAATTTCTACCACCCAACAACTTAATCTTACTGTTTTTCTGGAAGGATTTTTCGATACAACAACTGGAGCGATGAACCAATCCCAATTTATTGATATTGATGGACAATGGTACAACAATTTTCCCGGTTCGATTGTGGATACTTTGAGTGTTCAGTTGACTGAAACTGTATCGCCTTATAATATAATTTACCATGTGCCATCTGCTGAACTGAATACCAATGGCACTATTGATATACCAATTCCTTTAAACTTGAATGGGTCGTATTATGTTGTTATCAAACATCGTAACAGTATTGAAACCTGGTCGGCAAATCCTGTTCAATTGATGGGAAATACGACTTTTTATGATTTTACTGATGCTGCTTCCAAAGCATTTGGCAATAACCTGCTTCTTAAGGGTGGTATCTACACTATTTTTAGCGGCGATGTAAACCAAGATGGGATTATGGATTCATCTGATATTGTTATTGCTAAAAATGACGCATCTGTTTTTAATAACGGATACATCGTATCCGACATAAACGGGGATGGAATAACGGACGCTGGCGACTTGATTGTTATCGACAATAACTCAAGCATTTTTATTGGATCCATCCAGCCTTGAGCAGTGAATAAGTGAAACCGGCAAAAGCACTTGGCAGCTAATCTTTCAAATTATTCGCTCCTTACTTATTTCAAAAGAGCGGTTGGAAACGCTTAGCTAAGTTGATGTTGTTTTTGGCATAATATATTGAATTCCAGCCTTGAATTTAAGTCAAAAGCGATGCCCTGAGCTTGTCGAAGTGGCTAAGGCAAAAGGCTAAGGTTCTTGACTATCAATATTTGCATTTCATGCGTTATTATTTGTTTTTTAACGGGTCACATGGAACTCCATGACAAAATAATATCATCCGACGGTGAGTCAAAATTGGTTGATTTTGTCATGTTCGTTTGATCTCACTTTTTCAAAATAACTCATACACCATCAACTCTGATACTATTTTTTTAGAGATTGCATCTATGGTCTTAGCTTAGAAATTTCGGCTGGCACATCGGCAAGCTCAGTGTGGCACTCAGTTCATAGCTTTTGAATTTATCTTTTCCGGCTTGCTTAGGGTAAGGAATAATCCAACAAATATTCATAGGGTAACCCAAAAATCCGCCCCTTGAATGCAAGTGTCGGGGCGACTTTTTTATTTACCCCGACACTTTTCAGTAAACCGAATGCATAATAACAAACAACAGCCATCCAATATTGGGTGGCTGTTGTTTGTTAAATTTGCCGGAACAATATAAAAACCTTTTGAACAGCTATTGAAAATACCGCTTCAAAGTTTTATTACTTTTGCGCACCATAAAAACGCAAACTCCGCCAAATGCCACTCCCGCGAACCTTGCCAATATTGCTTTTCAGATTTTTATCAGTTATCCTTATTTTGCTTTATTCATGCAATAGTCCGTTTACTGCTGAACGCCAAAACAAACAGGAACGGGTAAGATATGAAAATTTGATCTCTAAAGCGCGGCTGTATGTGGCAACGCAACCCGACAGTGCCTTGCTTTATGCCGATTCGGCCATTCAATTCCTACTTAAAACCGGCAATACCGATTCCGCCTTAATATCAATGATGGCTATTAAAGCTCAATCATGGCTCAACAAAGGACATTCCGATTCGGCCATAAACATACTTTTACGAGCAAGGACAATAGCTATCGGGGCTTCCGACACCTTGGCCCAGGCCAATTCCTCATTCAAGCTTGGCGAAATACTTGCTGACAGAGAGGATTACAACTCCGCCGAAAAATATATTAAGGAAGCAATATTGTTATTTGAGCTACACAAAAAAGAGTACAAATTAGCTGCGGCCTACAATGTATTTGGTACACTCCTGATTGCAAAAGGCGATAATATGAAAGCCCAGGAATACCTGATGAAGGCTACTGCTATTTTCAAACGCCTTGGCAGCTTTAATGCCCTCGGGGTAATATACATAACCATAGCCCGCAACAACAACGCCATGGGCAACAAAGATGTAGCTGCGAAATATTATAAATTGGCTATCAGCCAACTTGCCCAGGTACACGATACCTCGAACCTGGGAATTGCCTACATGAACATGGGCGTGATGTTACGCACTACCGCTCCCGAAAGCGCAATGGCCTTTTACCGCAAAGCTATTGCCCTTTTGGCAGCAAGCGATTCGTCCGAACCTCCCATCGTTGAAAAATACAATATTGCAAACCTGTATCTCGACCAGAAACAATATAACAAAGCTCTTGAAGAATACGACAAGGTACTTGAACTTTGCAGAAGGTATAACCTGGCCGGCGGTATCGCGAGGGTGTACAGCGGCTACGCCAGTGTTTACGAGGAAACAGGAAAACACGGCTTAGCTACATCCTATCTTATTAAAGCTGTGCATATTGCCGACTCGATTGGAGACGTATCACTCGCGTTGAAACTTCGGCAGTCGCTTATGGACAATTACCGAAAGCAGCAAAACTACGATGCCGCCATGCTGATAAACGACACCATAAAAATTATACACGATACGCTCACGGCAGGAGGCAACAAAACAGTATTGCGAACCATGGAACAACTCCACCAGGCCGAGAACAAAGAGCTTGAAAACAGGATCCTTAAAAAGGAGTTGAAAAACCAGGCAGATCAAACCGTTTACCGTTGGGTTATTTTTACAGTACTGGCATTGGCATTAGTACTGATGTTTTATCTGTACCGGAAGATTTCGAGGTTGTATGTCGAACGCACGAAGGCATATCATATACTAATTAGTAAATACAAGCAGGAAAGCGAACTGCTTAACAGGTTAAGAGGCATCAGGAAGCCCGATACACTGCCCGGCACCGACCCCGATACCGCGCACGACAGCAACTACTTGTTGCAGCAACTTATTGAATATTATGTTACCGAAAAACCCTACCTGGACCCGAAATTAAAAGTTGCCGATGTTGCCGAAAAACTAAACTGCTCGCGAAAAGCCATTGCCACAGCACTTAAAGGATGTAAGGATTCCAATTTCAATACATTTACTAACCGGTTCAGGGTCGAAACGGCTATTGCCATGTCAGATAACCCTGCTTACAAAAACTATAAAACAGAGGCCATTGCCCATGATTCGGGGTTTGGCTCCAAATCAAATTTCTACGATATGTTCGAATCCTGCACAGGGGTTAAGTTCAACTATTACCGGCGTTATCACACCACCCTCCCACCTGATGATTCCATTGATGAATAACATGGGGATTTTTATCCCGTAAAGGTTTTTTAAAAAAATCGGGCTAATTCTTATTTTGAGGAGCTATCTGACACTGTAATCAAATCCAAAACCTTGGTCAAACTTTTTTAGCTTTTTTACTTTTTGCTTGATCAAAAAGTAAACAAAAAATCAAGGCTTTATAAAAATACTTGCGTTTCTAATCCGAAGGTATCTTCCAGCAATACAAGGCATGTTAGATGGCACAATTCCAGGCTTTTGTCGTTGCTGTGTATTGC
>CAJAXK010000455.1 GCA_903946925.1 uncultured Bacteroidales bacterium
CCGTTTAGGTCGGCAAGGCCCGCCCGACGGATTTCGCGGTTCACAATTTTGGCGGCAATTCCGATGTCGTTAAGCAAACGGGTCAAATCGCCGGTTGCTTCGGGATATTCCGATTGTTTTTCGTTGATAAACTGAACTAATGTTTTCATTGGCATACTTTGTTCCCTTTCAATTGATGGTTGTTAATACTGAGGCGTTGTGTTTGGGCAATGAATTCCTGATGAGGCTTTCCGTGTTTAACATTCAAACAAAAATAGTACTTTTACAATGTAAAATTACATTATGCTAAAGGTTTTTAAATTTGGCGGAGCATCGGTGAAAGATGCTGATTCAGTGAGGAATGTTGCAGCCATCCTCAAAAAATATGTCCCGAAAAATTTGGTTGTTGTTGTTTCGGCCATGGGCAAAACCACCAATTTGCTCGAAAAAGTACTAAATGCCTGGTATGGGAACGATGAACGGCTGCATAGTTATATCCAGGAGCTGATAGCCTATCATCAGGCAATTATCATTGCGTTGTTTCCTGACAAGAAGCATCCGGTTCATTTTAGCACCGACCTTTTATTTGGCGAACTTGAAGGCAACTTGAGCACGCCGCCTTCACTGGATTACGATTTTGATTACGACCAAATTGTTTGCTTCGGCGAGTTGATCAGCACCACAATAATTAGCGAATATTTGGTTTCCGAAGGTTTTAATTGCAGGTGGTTCGATGTCCGCGGTCTAATTAGGACCGATAGTTCGTGGCGTTCTGCCAAGGTTGATTGGGAAACAACCGGTAAACTGATAAACCAAGAAGTTTCAGTTTTTTTTGATGATGATACATCAACTCATGCAATCGCTCTTACGCAAGGCTTCCTGGGTGCCACGCCCGAAGGTGCCACCACAACACTTGGCCGCGAAGGGAGTGATTATACGGCTGCCATATTTGCCCATGCCCTTCGTGCCGACGAAATGGTGATTTGGAAAGATGTGCCTGGATTATTGAATGCCGATCCCAAATATTTTAGTGTAACCCAACGGCTGTCAAGTATTTCTTACCTTGAAGCTATTGAATTGGCTTATTATGGAGCTACGGTAATCCACCCCAAAACCATCAAACCTCTCCAAAACAAAGATATTCCTTTGCGGATAAAATCATTTTTGGATCCGGATAGTGAAGGGTCTCTAATCCACCATAATACTTCAGCCGATAGCCTTATCCCATCGTTTATTTTTAAAGTAGATCAGGTACTAATTTCTATTTCGCCCCGTGATTTTTCGTTTATCGACGAACGCAACCTTAGCGAAATCCTTGCTGTATTTGCTTCCAATTCGGTACATATTAGCCTTATGCAAAATTCGGCAATTAGTTTTTCGGTTTGTGTTGATTACAATCAAAGGCGTTTGGAACAACTCTTTTCCGTTTTGGAAAAAAAATATAAAATCCGCTACAACACCAAACTCGAACTTATAACAATCCGGCATTACGATCAGGCAACTATCGACAGGGTTTTAGAAGATGGAAAAACCGTGCTGCTCGAAATGCGAAGCCGCGTTACCGCACAATTTGTGGTGAAGGATAAAAATTCAGGGGGAATTTAAATAATGTTTAATATTTACATAAAACTGTTAAACAAAATTGTTTTTCATGGGTTTATTAGTAGCAATAAAAATTGAGACTCTTTTCAAACCTAAATTAAGTTGATAAATCTGACTCTTACATTTTTATCTTCGCATTAAATTAAGGTATGCAAAACTTTAAAATGCCTTCAAAAATTGCTTAGTTTTCCAAAATTTACGAATCAAAATTAATACTACCTTTGCACCCTCAAAAATTAAATAAATAATGGAACAATTTGCTGTTGACATCAATATGAATTACAAAGTCCGCGATTTGGCGCTTGCCGATTGGGGACGCAAAGAAATTGAAATCGCCGAAAAGGAGATGCCCGGCCTCATGAGCATCCGTAACAAATATGCTGCACAGAAGCCCCTTAAAGGCGCTAGGATTACCGGTTCGTTGCACATGACCATACAAACGGCTGTGCTTATCGAAACCTTAGCCGAACTTGGTGCTGAAGTGCGTTGGGCAAGTTGCAATATTTTTTCCACCCAGGATCATGCAGCCGCAGCTATTGCCGTTGCTGGTATCCCTGTATTTGCCTGGAAAGGTGAAACATTGGACGAATACTGGTGGTGTACCAATATGGCTCTCACTTTCGAAGGTGGAAAAGGGCCAAACCTTATTGTTGACGATGGAGGCGATGCTACCCTGCTGATACACAAAGGATTTGCTGCCGAAAACAACCCAAGCCTGCTTGAAGCCAAAGGCTCAAATGCTGAGGAAGAAGTTATTATGAACCTCCTTCGCGATACGTTTGTCGAAAACCCGACCAAATGGCACGGAGTTGTTGCCGATTGGAAAGGTGTTTCGGAGGAAACCACAACCGGTGTTCACCGTTTGTATCAAATGATGGAAAAAGGCGAACTTCTTATTCCGGCAATAAATGTTAACGATTCGGTTACCAAATCAAAATTCGATAACCTTTATGGTTGCCGCGAGTCGTTGGCCGATGGTATTAAACGCGCCACCGATGTGATGCTTGCCGGTAAAGTTGTTGTGGTGTGTGGATATGGCGATGTAGGTAAAGGAAGTGCCCGTTCGATGCGTGCTTATGGTGCAAGGGTTATTGTTACCGAAATTGATCCTATCTGTGCGCTTCAAGCTGCAATGGAAGGTTTTGAGATTACCACCGTTGAAGATGCCTTGGCCGAAGGGAATATTTATGTAACCACTACTGGTAATAAAGATGTTATTACGGTAGAGCACATGATGAAAATGAAAGATCAGGCAATTGTTTGCAACATTGGCCATTTCGATAACGAAATACAAGTTGATAAACTTAACGTGCTGGATGGTGTTAAAAAAATTGAGATAAAACCTCAGGTGGATAAATATGTATTCCCTGATGGACATTCGATTTTTATGCTTGCCGAAGGCCGTTTAGTAAATCTGGGTTGTGCAACAGGCCATCCATCGTTTGTGATGAGCAACTCTTTCGCCAACCAAACCTTAGCCCAGCTCGATTTGTGGAAAAACAATTACGAAGTTGGTGTTTATCGTCTGCCTAAATATTTGGATGAAGAAGTTGCCCGTTTGCACCTCGAACATATTGGTGTAAAGCTAACCAGGCTTACCCCTGAACAAGCTGATTATATTTCGGTTTCGGCTGATGGTCCATACAAAGCCGATCATTACCGGTACTAAAAAATGAGGGATTAGTAAATTTTAAAAAGGCTGTCAGTAACGACAGCCTTTTTTTGTGGGCGATTAATTCTAAAGGCCTCGTATCAATCCCAAAATTTTAATAAATCCATCAACCTAATAAACATTGAGTCCTCTCCGAAAACCCTAAAAATGAAGAAACGCCACTAAGGCACTACGACTCAAAGGTTCACAAAGCATTGTTGTTCAGCGTTATAAACTTAGTGGAACTTAGAGACTTTGTGCCTTTGTGGCAAAAAAGGACTTTTCGGAATAGACTCAACATTAAAATTAGCGGAAGGATTCTTACTAATCCATAACCTTTGCTTGTGCCTTTTACCTTTTACCTTTGCCGTTTGCCCTTTTACCTTTGCCCTTATTCTTTCGACCAAAAACACCATAGCCAATAAACCAGCCTAATTGTATATTTGCAAAACGTCCCCATCGTAAGATGTTCGGTATTGCATCAGGGAGTATGGCGATGGCCCTTCGTAAGGTGTTCCGTTATAAAGGATAAATTTTGAGTTGCAAACCGGATCGGTACAGGTTGAACCTCCCGCATCAACAACAATTAGTGCCCCCGATGCCTGGGGGTCGTAAGGGCAACACCGCTCAAAAGCCAAAAATTCATCAGGTAGCGGATGGTAAACTACAATTCCCCGGTAGCCGACATTGTCCTTCACCAAATAACCACCCACAGGTATGTAATCTAACGAGTTAGGATAAAGTTGAAGGTTTACATAAACATAAGGTATTTGAGGCTGTTTCTCCTTTCCGCACCCTAATATAAGGAGTAGAATAAAAATTGTTGCCGTAAGGGTTCTCATAAAATAATTATTGTGAGGTATTTTCGTTGTAAAGGTAATTGTTTGCCTGTTTCAAAAAACGGTCTTGTTGGATTAAAATTGTATTCTTGCAAATCGGATTACTAAAAATCAAGAGGCAATATTGAATCCACTCCGATAAACTAAAACTGAAGAAACGCCACTAAGCCACTAAAACACAAAGGTTCACAAAGCATTGTTATTAAATGTCTTAAACTTAGTGAACATAGCGAAGCGATATCACGAATTCCTTTAAAAATAAGTAATTATGAGTAAACTTTGAGGCTTTGAGCCTTTGTGGCTAAAAAAGACTTTTCGGAGTGGACTCAACATTTAATTATTTTATCCCAAAAAAACACTGAAAATCAAATGGATAAGCCTAATTACAAAGGCAGGATGCTTTTACTTTCTGCTTTCTTGCTTCTTTTCTCCTTTTCTTTCACAGGTTCAGGATGCCGCATTCTAAAGCGCGACAAACAATCACAGTCGGAGAAAAAGCAAAAAGCAGCCGATAAAAAAGCAACTGCCGAATACGAAAAAGCAAGGAAGCAGCATTATAAGCATCAGAGCAAGGAGGCAAAAAAGATGATGAAACGCACCAAAAAGCAAGCTGCTAAAGTAAACAAGCCTATGAAGCGGAAATGGTTTAAAAGTTCAAAATGCGATTAGTAAATTAGCTAAGACATTAGTTGGTTCAACCACCCGAAGGGATAATTTTCAAATTGCCGCATTAGCACATTACCGCATTACCACATTACCACATTATCACATTATCAAATTATCTCATTTTCAAATTAATTTATCCACCAATAACTTATACCTTTACATCCGAAAAAACACATTTCCCATGGGCGATTACATCTACATATTAATAGGTATCATCTGGGTAATTTATTCTCTTTACTCGGCAAGTCAAAAAGCAGCTCAAAAAAAGCAAAATAGTGGGTTGCCACCAAGCGGGCCATCGCAGTCTTCCCCGCTTCCAATACCTGGCAACCAAGGCGGTGGTAAATCTTTATTGGAAGATATTTTCCGTGAGTTAAGTGGCGAGTCCAAACCAATCCAGCAAGCGGAAAAGCCAGCCCCGATACAAACAGTTGTGCAACCTGTACAAGTTAAGCATGTCGCCAAACCTGTTAAAAGTTCGGCACAGTATGATCGGATATCGGGTTATGCGGCAAATTATACTCAAAAAGAAGTACAAAGTGATAGGATTTCTGGTGCAAACGAAGAGCAGCCCTACAAAAACGAGAGCTATACGAAAAAATTTGACCTTCGCGAGGCTGTCATTTTCAGTGAATTACTTAACAGAAAGTACTTTTAAACCTAAAAATTTCTATTTCGGTAACGATTTGTTAACGTAAGTTAAAAATCTTTTTACCTTTACATGCTTTTTTCAAGGTAGGCTATTACTATTTACAGCAACATAAAAACCAATCTTTATGGTAAGAAAATTACTCTTTCTCCTTGTATTGCTGCTTGCAGCAAACGCAACGTTGTTAGCCCAGTCGGGAGCGTTGCAGGGCAAAGTCATTGATAAAATGACCAAGGAGCCAATCCCTTTCACCAATATCATTATTGAGTTCAAGGGGACTCAGGCTGGAGGTACAGCCTCCGACTTTGATGGCAAGTACACAATTAAACCAATTACACCGGGTACCTACGATGTAAAAGCGTCCTTTTTAGGTTACAAACCAGTTCAAATTACTGGTATCCCTATCAGGTCTGGTATTATCGAATACCTGAACATCGAATTGGAATCCACTGCTGTACAAGTGGAAGGGGTAACAATTACCAAGTACAAGGTGCCTCTTATTGATAAAGACAAAACAGTTTCAGGCGCAACGGTTACTTCGGAAGAAATTTCAAAGATGCCAAGCCGTAATGCTGCATCCATCGCTACCAGTGTGGGAGGGGTTTTCTCGCGCGATGGTGAAGTTGGAAGTGTTCGCGGACAGCGTTCGGATGGTAACGTAACCTATATTGATGGTATAAAAGTTCGTGGTAGCGGTGGTTTGCCTGAGTCGGCAATCGAACAGGTTTCTGTTATCCTCGGTGGGGTACCAGCCCAATATGGCGATGCTACTGGCGGTATTATCAATATAACAACCAAAGGCCCTTCGAGGCAATTTGGTGGAGGGCTTGAGTTGCAGACATCGCAATTCCTCGATCCTTACGGCAGCCACCGTGTTGGGTTAAATTTTACAGGGCCACTTTTCTGGAATAAAGATAAAACCGAGGCACTTCTCGGCTACTTTATTGCAGGCGACTTTAATTACAATAAAGACGGTGCTACCTTACCTTTAGGCGCATACAAAGTTAACGATGCCAAATTGGCTGAACTCGAAGCAAACCCTTTGCGTCCTTCGGGAACGGGTTCCGGTACATATCAAAATGTGGAATTTATCCGGGAATCTGATTTGGTTGCATTAAAATCATCACTTAATTGCAGTGGTTACGATATCAACACTTCTGGTAAATTAGACGTTAAAACCGGAAAGAACACAAACCTCACTTTTGGAGGTTCGTACCGGGCTTATGCCGGTGAGAATTTCAGTTTATACAACTCGATCTTCAATTACAAAAGGAACTCTTATTCCAATGGCAATGAATGGCGTGTTTTTGGAAGGTTTACACAACGTTTCCCTGCCTCAAAGGAAGGCAATAACTTAGTGAAAAATATTTATTACTCCATACAGGCCGACTATACCAGCATCCAGAATAAAACCCAGGATGCCGAACTAAAAGATAACCTGTTTGCATACGGTTATGTAGGCAAGTTCGATACATACAAGGAAAAAGGGTACGATGAGTTCCCTGAATTTGATACAACAGGTCAACTTTTGTCGGTAACACGCACAATGAATGGATTTGCTGATACACTTGTTACTTTTCAACGTGCCGAGTTTAACCCTGTGTTGGCAAACTATACCGATAATTTTTATAAATATTATGCCGAAAATAACCTCTTTCTTCCATTCGACCCTAATCATACCCAGCCTTTTAACCGCGAAGAAATCTATTCAGGTGGCGGGATGTTGAATGGCTATACCCCCAATGGAGTATTTGGAGGCGTTTACAGTTTATGGTCTGCCCCTGGCAACCAGCAGTCGGGCTACGGCAAAAATTCAACTACTCAGGTAACGGCAAACATGAACCTTTCTGCCGACGTAGGTAACCATGAAATTAAACTTGGTTTTACATTCGAGAAGTATAGTCAAAGTAGTTTTAATTATGCGCCAACAACTTTCTGGCAGCAGATGTACCAGTTGACCAACTCGCATATTATTCAGCTTAACCTCAATGATTCAATGGTATCTAATTACCAAGATGTATTTGGCGGCGATACTGTGAATGTGAAACAAATTGATTACAGCAGGTTATATGATGGTAGTTCGCAAAGCGTATTTGATATGAACCTTCGCACAGCAATGGGCTTGCCTGCTGGTGGTACCGAATGGATTGATGTAAACTCGTATGACCTTAACTCAAATACGATTTCCTATTTCGACAATAATAACCAAAGGCATACTGTTAACCTGAGCAAACCTGTATCTGTCGATTTCTTTAGCCCTGATGAATTCCTGAATATAAGCGGTAACGCATTTGCTGCTGCAAGAGGTTATGACTATTACGGCAACAAACTGACATCGTCGCCAAGCATCATGGATTATTATGACAATACAGACGCTAATGGAAATTATACCCGTCAGATTAAACCAAATGAGCCAATTTATATGGCCGGTTATATTTCTGATAAATTTTCGTTCGATGACCTAGTATTCAATGTTGGTGTACGCGTGGACCGTTTTGATGCAAACCAAAGCACTTTGAAAGATCCATACTCATTGTACCCTGTAAAAACCGTTGCCGATGTAACCACACTTGGCGAACACCCTTTAAGCATGGGCGACAACTATGCAGTATATGTAGATAACCTTACTGAACCTACCCGAGTTATGGGTTACCGCGATGGCAGTAACTGGTACGATGCCAATGGGGCAGTGTTGATTGATCCTACCTTTGCTTTAGATGCCGGAAACGGTATTACACCTTTCCTTTCAGGGAAAAAAGAAATCAACGAAAATTCATTTGCTGATTATGTACCACAAATTTCGGTAATGCCTCGTATTTCGTTCTCCTTCCCAATTTCTGACGAAGCTTTATTCTATGCCCACTATGATGTAATTACCCAAAGGCCAAAATCGTATGCGGTAATGGATCCTTTCAATTACCTGAAATGGCAGTACAAGAGCAATCTTACCATGAGCAACCCAAATCTGAAACCTGAGAAAAATGTAAACTATGAATTAGGTTTCCAGCAGAAGATTTCGAATTCCTCCTCTATCAATATTTCAGCCTTCTACATCGAATCCCGCGATCAGATTCAATCGTACCGCTTTACAGGAGCATATCCTTCCATGTATTACTCCTATAATAATATCGACTTCGGAACTGTAAAAGGGCTTACAATTGCTTACGACCTCCGTCGTACAGGCAATGTACGTATCAGGGCAAACTATACACTCCAGTTTGCTAACGGTACAGGTTCCAACCCTGAAACCTCAGCGGCTCTTATCCGCTCAGGCCAGCCAAACCTTCGTAACCTCATTCCTCTTGATGCTGACCAACGTCATGCCATACAGTTGAACGTTGACTTCCGTTACAGTGAAGGTACTGATTACAACGGACCTGTTATCAGTGGGGTACAGGTATTGAAAAATGCTGGTTTTAACATTACAATGAACGGCGGCTCCGGTACACCTTACACCCGTTCGAGTACCATTTCCAGCTTGCTTGTATCTAACGCCATGGTTCAAGGATCACTTTCCGGTTCGCGTTTGCCTTGGTCGTTCAGGATGGATGGACGTTTGGATAAAGACTTTACTGTTGGCGTTGGCAAAGATTCAAATGGCAACAAAAAAGAATACTTCCTCAATGCCTATCTTCAGGTGTTGAATATATTGAATACGCAAAATATAATGGGCGTATATGCTGCTACCGGAAACCCTGATGATGACGGATATCTGGCTGCTGCTGAATACCAGTCGCAGATTAATGCGCAACTCGACACTCAGTCATACAGGGATATGTACAGTATTGCTGTTAACAGTCCTTACAATTATAGTTCGCCCCGTATGATCCGTTTGGGTATTGGGATAAGCTTCTAATTGATATCCAATGCAGTATAGAACCGAAAAACAAACAAAATTTATGAAAAATATACTCCGTATCTTACCGGCGATTTTATTGGGTCTCCTGCTAATGGCCAATACTTCCAGGGCAGAGAAGTATCATTACAAATCGGGAACTCCGGAAGTTAAACAAACAGCAGCAGCTTGTACACCAGGCGCTAATTATAAATGGCTCGAAATCAACAATGTTCGTACCCGTATCAATACTGGTGGTGATATGTGGTGGGACTTTGAAGTTGCCCAGTACGAAATTCCGAAAGGATCGAAGAAGATGTCGATGTTTTCGGCAGCTTTGTGGATTGGTGGGCTTGATGCCAACGGACAGTTAAAAATGGCTGCCCTTCGCTATCGCCAAGTAGGTAACGATTATTGGCCTGGCCCGCTTACCACTGATGGAACCGCAGCCATTAGTTCCGATGTTTGTGCAAAATACGACAAACTGCACTACGTTACAAGAGCAGATGTTGATGATTTCCTGGCTTATTACAATGATAAACCGGGTCATCCAGATTACCAAACTCCGTCATCTATTGTAAATTACCCTGCTCATGGCGACCAATCGAGAGGGCAAAGCTATTATTTAGCTCCATTTTATGATAACGATCCTGACGGTGCCGGTGCAGAAGAACCTGATGGGGATTACCATCCTGAACAAGGCGATTATCCGTACTACGATCTTTCCAACGCTCTTTGCAATACCAATACACCAACTGCTGAGGGTGGAGGAAACCTTGTGGATCAGGTATTAAAAGGGGATGCCACTTTATGGTGGGTATTCAACGATAAGGGAGCTATTCACAGCGAATCAAAAGGGGAACCTATCGGATTGGAAATCAGGGCGCAAGCTTTTGGCTTTTCGACCAACGACGAAATCAACAACATGACATTTTACAGTTATGAAATCATAAACAGATCAACATACCGCCTCACCCAAACTTATTTCAGCCAGTGGGTTGATACCGACCTTGGGTATGCAAAGGACGATTATGTGGGTTGTGATGTAATGCGCGGTTTGGGTTATTGTTATAACGGTACAGCCGTTGATGGCAGTGGTCAGGCATTTGCTTATGGCGATAAACCTCCGGCCATTGGTGTTGACTTCTTTCAAGGCCCATACATTGATGCCGATAAGTTAGGTAAAATTAATGGCGATAATCCAGCAACTGCCGGCGATCCTACTTTTCATCTCAAAGGTTCTCCAGACTTGTTGTTTACCGGTGGGGCGCAAATGGTACTTTGGGATGGACAAATGCTTGAAAAAGTTGTAAATGGCGATACCATTTTTAAAGTGGTAAACTCCGCCGCCATCAATGGTATCAATTTCGGGAATGATATAGAAGACGACGAACGTTTTGGTATGCGCAGGTTCGTTTATCATAACAACGGCGGTTCAGCCTATATGAATGACCCAGGCGTTGCTATTGAATACTACAATTATTTACGAGGGATATGGAAAGATGGGACCAAGATGCTTTATGGTGGTAATGGCCACGAAGGTGCTGGTGCCCTTGTACCGCCTATCGAAGCCGACTTTATGTTCCCAGGGATGACCGATATTTACGATTGGGGAACAAGGGGAATTGCACCAAGCCCGAAAAACTGGACTGAAGTTACTGCAAACAACCCTCCTGATGACCGTAGGTTTATGGAATCGGCAGGACCATTTGTACTTGAACCTGGTGCAGTAAATTACATTACTGTTGGTATTCCATGGGCTCAAGCCCAAACAGGTGGGCCTTTGGCTTCGGTAAGGATGTTACAACAGGTTGATGACAAATGCCAAATGTTGTTTGATAACTGTTTCAAAGTTATTTCTGGCCCTAATGCCCCTGATTTGACCATTAAAGAATTAGATAAAGGTTTGATCCTTTATATCACCAATCGCAAAACTAACGATGCAGGCAATAATTATCAGGAAAAATATTCGGAATTCGATCCTCGTATCCAAGGTTCAGAAACCGATCATTGGGATTCGTTGTACCGTTTCGAAGGCTATCAAATATACCAGTTGAAAAATGCAACTGTATCGGTAGCCGATTTGAAAGATCCAGACATGGCCCGTTTGGTTTTCCAATGCGATGTGAAGAACAACGTTTCGCAATTGGTTAATTTTTATTACAACCAAAACCTTAATGGAAGCGTTCCTGTTGAAGAAGTTGTTGGGATTAATAAAGGTATTATCCATTCGGTGCCTCTGTCAAAAGATGCATTCGAGGGAAATGATCTGGTTAACCATAAACAGTATTATTACCTTGCTGTTGCTTATGCCCAGAATAATTATAAGACCTATAACCAAAACGATCCAAATACTTTTGATGGACAAAAGCTCCCATATTTGGCTGGCCGCAAAAATATTAAAACCTACACAGGGATTCCCCATGCTTCGGTTGGAACTGTTTCGGCAAACAGCGAATTCGGTGAAGAACTTGTTGTTACACGCTTAGCCGGACAAGGCAATGGTGGTAAATTCCTTGAACTATCTGATGAAACTATTACGGAAATCATGTCGAAACCAATGGCTGATTCCCTCAACATACCTGGCGGGCCAAATTATCCAGTTGCTTACAACGCTACCTATACCAAAGGCAAAGGCCCTATAACGGTTAAAGTAATTGACCCATTGAATGTAAAAGATGGTGAATATACCGTCAAATTCGATTCGATGTTCAATGTTAGGGTTCCTGTAGGTGAAAAAGATACTACAATGCCAGTTTGCAATTGGTCGTTGGTTGATAATATTACTGGAAAGGTTTACACTTCCGATACCACAATTAATACTCTGAACGAGCAATTGTTCTTGGATTTGGGCTTATCGGTAACCATTAATCAGACTCTATATCCTGGTCCTTATGTGGTTGGCACCAAGGTGAAACAGGTTGCTGGTTCGCCAGATTTAATCCTTCCCGATTATCAGCCAGTCCTTACTAATAATGGTTACTTAAGTGGTTCACTTACTTTTCAAGATTCAACCAAACCATGGTTGGGTTTCCTTCCCGACATTGATGGTATTCCATTTGCTGATTGGATTAAGGCAGGGTTGAAAACCGAGTTGCCTGCCGACTGGAACAACTCAAAGGATAAAACTTTCGACCCGGAATCAATATATGAAACTGTTCTGGGAGGAACTTGGACTCCGTATATGTTTGCTGAATCAGGCAGGACCGATACTGTTGTTGGTGTTGCACATGGAGAATATCAGGTTGAATCACAATCGCGCGAATTCTGTTCATTTGTTAATATTTCGGGTGTTGATGTGGTTTTTACCGCCGATAAATCAAAATGGACCCGTTGTGCTGTTGTTGAGCTTTGTCCTATCGACAAGTCGAGTGCTGCCGAAGGTGGTGCTAAACAGTTTGAGTTGCGTAAGGGCCGTTCTGTTAATCAGGATGGGGATACAGCCGTTGGAGGCAGTGACCCGGCAAAAAATTCTGATTTAATTTCACCTTTCGGTATGGGCTGGTTCCCTGGCTATGCTATTAACGTAGAAACCGGTGAGAGGCTTAACATGTTATTTGGTGAAGATTCCCGTCTTGTTGAGGAAAACGGAAGGGATATGATCTTCAACCCTTCTCCTCGGTACGTAAATAGTAAAGGCCGTGTTGTTATGGGAGGTAAACATTTTATATATGTTATGGCCCATGTGGTAGGCAAGAAAAAGATTGTAGCGCCAGGTGCTACGCTTCCTGCTGAAGCTTACGATAACCCCGCTTATGACGGATGCGCAAACTTTGTCAAACAAGTCAATACCCCTCGAAACCCAGTGTTTATGAGGCAAGTACGTGGTTTGCAATTCTCTAACTGTATGTGGGTAAGTATCCCAATTGCCAACAGCGATAACGGTTGGTTGAGCAGCGATTTAAAAGTGAAGCTTAGGATTACAAAACCCTATGGTAGGTATTTCTCGACCCCTATTGCTGGAGGATTACAAAACGCCAACAATTATTGGCCGATGTATAAATTTGATACAAAGGCTGTAACAACAAATTATGCAGATGAAGAAAAGGCAAAAACAGATTTGGATCTGATAAATGTAGTGCCTAACCCATACAACGCATACTCAAAATATGAGGTTGACCAGTTCGATAACCGGATTAAAATCACAAACCTTCCTCAAAGGTGTACGGTTGTTATATATTCTGCTAATGGAAGCCTGATACGGCAGTTTAATAAAGATGAGGCAAAAACATCTATTGATTGGGATTTGAAAAACTTTGCCGGAATATCAATAGCAGGTGGTGTTTATATCATTCATGTAAAGACCGATCAGGGCGAAAAAGTTATCAAATGGTTTGGTTCATTACGGCCTGTTGACTTTAACGGTATTCCACTCAATTAGGAGCAAGTAGAAAATTAACCTCTAAAAACGGACTTTACACATGAAAAATATCTATAAGTCGATAATCGCAGTAATACTGACAGTCCTATTGGTTTTGCCAGTAATAACATTTGCCGGTAATAAAGATAGGTCGGGACAGGCAGGGGCATCGGAACTCTTGATCAATCCTTGGGCACGGAGTTCAGGATGGGGCGGGGTAAATATTGCCAACAGCTTTGGTTTGGAAAGTATTTACACCAATGTTGCCGGTTTGGCTTTTACCCAGAAAACTGAACTTATTTTCAGCCATACGCAATGGTTGAAAGGATCGGAGATTGGGATCAACAATTTTGGGTTTGCACAAAAACTTGGCGAATCGAGTGTGCTTGGTGTAACGGTAAACACTATGAGTTTTGGCGATTTGCCAATTACCACCACCGAACTTCCCGAAGGCGGGATAGGAACATTTACCCCATCGTATATGAATATCAATATTGCTTATGCCAAAGCATTTTCGAATTCAATTTATGGAGGGTTCAATTTCAAGATTATTTCGGAATCCATAAGCGATGTGGGTGCTCAAGGAGTTGCAATTGATGCAGGTATCCAGTATGTTACAGGGGAAAAGGAAAATATCCATTTTGGCATTTCACTTAAAAATGTTGGCCCTACAATGAAGTTTAGTGGTGATGGTTTATCAATCCGTAGCTTTTTGCCTGGTCAGGAAAGCCAGTTCACAGTTGAACACCGCTCTGCAGAATTTGAATTGCCATCCCAATTGAACATAGGCGGTTCGTATGCGTTTATCTTCAACGAAATGCATACTTTGACGATTGCTGGAGCTTTTATTTCAAATGCTTTTAATAAAGACCAGTATGTATTGGGTGCCGAATATCAATTAAAAAACTACTTGATGTTACGTAGTGCTTATACGTACGAAGAGGGAATCAATACTAACCAAAGTACTACTGCTCTTACAGGACCTAGTGCCGGTGTTACGGTTCAAGTACCTATCAATACTGAAAAAAACTCGCTATTCTCAGTAGATTATTCATTCCGCGCTACCAAACCTTTTAAAGGGTGTCATACTATGGCTGTAAGGCTTAGTTTCTAAAAATAAAAGCAGTTTTGGCTGCGCACTAACAGGCAAATAATATTAACGGAAAGGACCCTTTTGTTTTAAGGGTCTTTTCTTCTTATTTAACAATCACAAATGGCTTACGCTATGAATCAGGTAACATACTACACAAAGGAAGGATTCGAAAAGATTAAAACCGAACTGGAGCATTTAATCCATATCGAACGCCCTCTCATTTCACAGCAGATTGCTGAAGCTCGGGATAAAGGCGACCTTTCGGAAAACGCCGAATACGATGCGGCTAAAAACGCACAAGGAATGCTCGAAATGCGTATTTCGAAAATGCAGGATATGATCCGTAACGCCAGGTTGATTGATGAATCGAAAATGGATTCATCGAAAATCCAGATTCTATCAACTGTGAAGATCAGGAACGTAAAGAATAATGCAGAAATGACTTACACTCTTGTTCCTGAAAATGAAGCTGATTTAAAAGCAGGAAAAATTTCAGTTTCTTCGCCTATTGCAAAAGGCCTCTTAGGCAAAACCAAAGGGTGTAAGGTTGATATTGCAATCCCTGCTGGTTCCATAACTGTTGAAGTAGTTGAAATAGCAATTAGATAAAACCATGGCTGGAATATTTTCACGTATTGCGATTGGGGAAATCCCTTCATACAAAATAGCAGAGGACGAAAGGTTTTTTGCTTTTTTGGATATTAACCCTTTGGCCTGGGGACATGTACTTGTTATTCCAAAACAAGAAATCGATTACCTGTTCGATATTGAAGATGAAATGTATAAGGACTTGTGGCTATTTGCCAGTAAAGTTTCAAAAGCCATTAAGCATGTTGTACCATGCATAAAAGTTGGTGTTGCAGTAATAGGGCTTGAAGTCCCACATGCACATATCCACCTTGTGCCATTGAACACAATGGATGATATTAATTTCAGTAGGCCAAAACTCACATTCCCAGCTGATGAAATGAAAGCCCTTGCCGAGGAAATTGCTAAAGTTGTCGTATTATAGGAAACATAGAGGACATACCATTTAACCCTAAACCGCTATGATTGTAGCGGTTTTTTTTATGTAAACCAACAAAAGGCAATTTGATGCGGCAAATACTGTAATCCCGATTTTTGATTTTGCAGAAGGTTCTTGCTTTCTGCCTATGTGAAAGCGAATTATGCAATTTTATCCAGCATTTTCAACCTTTAGTTTTGTTGCCTGTAAGTTCTTGAAATACCTTTTCAAGGTTATGTTCTTCCATATAAAGAGAAAGCAGGGTAAGGTTATTGTTTGAAGCAAATTTATTTATATTTGGCCTGATATCTATTCCCGGTTTGGCTTGCAGTTTCCACGAATTACCGCTCGTTTTTGTTGCCTTTACTACCCCTTGAATGGTAAGCAACAACTTTTCGGAAGTAGGTGTGCCAAACTCAACCGTAACAATATCGTGCGAATGTAGTTCCGATAATTCGGTTGTTGGCGCATCGGCAACAATTTTGCCCATATTGATAATTATTGCGCGGCTGCATACAGCTTCAACTTCCTGCATAATATGGGTTGAAAGGATAACCGTTTTTTGTTTCCCAATGCCCTTTATCAATTCACGGATTTCGAGCAATTGGTTAGGATCCAGTCCTGATGTAGGCTCGTCGAGTATCAATACTTGCGGATCGTGGATCAATGCCTGTGCTAAGCCAACCCTTTGCCTATACCCTTTAGAGAGGGTTGCTATTTTTTTGTTTTGCTCGGGTCCTAAGCCAGTTTGTTCGATAATTTCGCGGATACGTTTATGTGTATTTTTCCCTAATTTATGGATTCCAGCAACAAACTCAAGGTATTCCTTGATATACATATCTAAGTACAACGGATTGTGTTCAGGCAAATAGCCAACAATCTTCTTCACTTCATCGGTGGCAAAAAGCACATCATGTCCATGTATATTTGCGGTTCCCGAAGTAGGTGGAACATAACCTGTAAGTATTTTCATCAAAGTGGATTTGCCTGCTCCGTTTGGTCCTAACAACCCAACAATTTCGCCTTTGCCAATATGGATGTTCACTTTGTCCAACACCAACTGGGTGCCGTAAACTTTAACAATATCATGGGTTGTTATGGACATTTTCTTGCTTTTTTCGACTGCAAACCTACAAAAATTACCCGGATTGGGGTTGGCTAATTTTGAAATTACTGATTGTTGGGCTCCGAATACTCCGCTTGATTCTTAAAAGAAAACATTGCCTGAATGTCACTATTTGAATATCTTTGTCATTAATACACTAAAATTGGGGTTTAATTTAAAGTAATTTAAGCTATATGAAAAACTCATTCTTAATTCTTATCCTGATTTTGTCAATTTGTAGTTCCTGCGAGAAAACTCAACAGAACTCTTTGGTATTGAAGGGGAAGGTTGTTGATTATGAAACCCAAAAACCAATCCCCAAAGCATTGGTTGTCCTAAACCGAAACATGGGTGTTTCGTTGTTGGGTCCCGAAAAATTTGTTGATGCAATTTACGATTCTGCTTTTACAGATAAAAATGGGCTCTATGAATTTGTTTTTGAACAAAACGACAGGGTATTTTACAAAGCAGAAGCTATCTATAAAGGCTATATCGAAAAAATATCAAATCCTGCTATAATCGAAAAGGAGATCCAATCATCAGGAAATTCCGATACCTTGATAATTGGTAGGCCAGGAACCGTAAAAATCATTTTGAAAAATAGTGTAAACGGATATGACTCGTTGTTTCTGAAGTGTAATATGGATATACCATTTGGCTCAACAATACACACATATAACAGCAACCCTCAGTCCTTCAGGCTTTATCCGCAATTGGCCGATACTATCATCCTACAGAGCTATTTATACATGGACAATCCCAAGGTTTTTTTATCCTGGACCATAGCGGATAAACCAGGCAATAATAATTACAGTTCAGTTGTTGATTTGTTGCCTTTAGACACTGTTTTTACCACAATCGAATTCTGATACCTTCAGAAGGAAAAACTATTTATAGTAAACTTCGCACAACTATAGCCACTTTACAGCATACACCCCTCACACGGCACCTAAACCACCATCACTCTTCATTTCAAATCCGACTGGTTTATTCAACATTTGCAATCCTTTTATAACATTTATATCATCCAAACGTTAAATACTTTACTTCACTTATATTGAGTTTACCCTTGAACCATGTCAGCTAATACTTTTGGAACTTTATTCAGGCTTACCACTTTTGGCGAGTCGCATGGCGTTGCCCTTGGCGGGATAATTGATGGCTGTCCGGCTGGATTGCCAATTGATTTGGATTTTATTCAGCACGAATTGGACCGAAGGCGGCCTGGGCAGTCGGAAGTTACAAGCCCGCGCAACGAAAGCGATAATATCGAGTTGCTTTCGGGGGTTTTCGAAGGCTTGTCAACGGGTTCGCCAATTGCTTTTAGTGTCCGCAATAAGGATCACCATAGCCATGATTATGATCATTTGCGCAATGCCTACCGTCCTTCACATGCCGATTATACTTATGATGCCAAATATGGTTTTCGGGATTACCGTGGAGGTGGACGATCTTCAGCCCGTGAAACGCTTTCGCGTGTGGCGGGTGGCGCAGTAGCCAAATTGTTGTTGGCCCAATCAGGTATTAATGTAAAGGCATACGTTAGCTCAATAGGTAATGTTCATGTGGAAAACGAGCTTACATTAGATCAGATTGATGAAACCGAAAACAGTCAGGTACGTTGTCCTGATAAAGAAGCTTCTGCAAAAATGATCCAGCTCATTTCGGATTTAAAAAGGGAAGGTGACACCACAGGAGGAATAATCACCTGCTTAATCAGCGGGGTTCCACCGGGATTGGGCGAGCCTGTTTTCGATAAGTTGCAAGCCGATTTGGCAAAAGCCGCCATGAGCATTAATACAGCAAAAGGTTTTGAGTATGGCGAAGGTTTCAACGCTCCTTCCATGCGCGGATCCGTTCATAACGATATATTTATTGCCAGCAACGATGGCGATATCAAGACTAAAACAAACCATTCTGGTGGTATTCAGGGTGGTATAAGCAATGGTAACGATATAGTTTTCAGGGTTGCTTTTAAGCCCATTGCTACCATTCTTCAAGCACAGGCTTCGGTTAACAGCCAGGGCGAAAACATTGTTTTGGAAGCCAAAGGGAGGCATGACGTGTGCGTTGTGCCCCGGGCAGTTCCAATAGTTGAAGCCATGGCGGCCTTGGTAATTGCCGACCATTTGTTGCGTAACCGGTCAGCTCGATTGTAAATCGTTTCCAATCCTTTACCATAACCAAATAGAATAATCAACCAACACGAAATGAAAAAGACTTTAAAGATTTCGGCCAGCGTAATTGGCCTTTTGTTATTGATAATCATAGTATTGCCATTTGTTTTCAAAGGTAAAATCCAAAAGGCTGTACAAGCTGAAATAAATAAAAACCTGAACGCAGTTGTATCCTTCGATAGGGTAGGGGCGAACCTATTCCGCCATTTCCCAAACCTTACCCTCAATTTGGAAAAACTTAATGTTATAGGTTCGGACGATTTTGCGAATGATACGCTTGCTGCAATACCAACTTTTTCAATTACCCTTGATTTGGCAAGTGTTTTTTCCGATAAAGACTATAAAGTGAAGCAGATAGCGGTTTCGTCGCCACGCCTGCTTTTTAAAGTGCTTGCTAACGGTAAGGCAAACTGGGATATCATGAAAGAAACGGATACCACTGTTTCGGCATCAGAACCTTCAACCTTCAAGGTTTATTTAGACAAAATCAGTATTGACGATGCTGTTATTATATACGACGATTCCGAAACGCCCATGCTTTTATCGCTTGTTGGCCTAAATGCCGAACTAAGTGGCGACATGACTGCCGATATTACCACCTTAAACCTTAAAACTGCTGTTGATAAATTGACCGCAGATTATGATGGGATTCGTTATATCGGCAATTCGAATGCTGAAATCTCTACATTGCTAAATGCAGACCTTAAGAATATGGCTTTCACTTTTAAAGAAGGGAACATCCGTTTAAACGATTTGAAACTTACTGCCGATGGCATGTTTGCCATGCCAGAAGAAGGCTATAAAATGGATATAAAATTTGCCGCAAAGGAAAATACATTTAAGTCCTTCCTTTCGTTAATCCCTGCTATTTACTCAAAGGATTTTGAAAGCCTAAAAGCCACTGGCACAATGGCGTTGGATGGTTTTGTAAAAGGTTTGTACAGCGAAAGTTCCATGCCCGCTTTTGGCCTTAACCTTAAAGTTGCCGATGGCGAATTTAGTTATCCGGGCCTGCCTGGAAATGTGTCGGATGTGAATCTACAAGCTGCTATCACAAATCCCGATGGCATAATGGATCATACAATCATTGATGTTCCCCGCTTTCATTTGAGCATGATGCAAAGTCCGGTTGACATAACCTTAGCTGTAAAAACCCCGGTTTCGGATCCGGATATCAATGCAACTGTAAAAGGCGTTTTAAATCTCGAAAATGTTGCCAAAGTGTATCCTCTTGGCGAAAATACAAGTTTGTCGGGTATGGTAAATGCGGATATGGCATTTAGCGGCAAATTATCTGCTATCGAAAAAGGCGCTTACGATCAGTTTAAAGCATCGGGTTTTGCAACTGTGGATAAAGTGGTTTACTCAGGCCCAGAAGTTCCTTTGCCTCTCTCAATCGCGAAATCGAGGCTGGATTTTTCACCACAATTTGCACGTCTTTCCGGGTTTTCAATGTCAATCGGCAAAAGCGATTTGTCTGCTAACGGAAATCTTGAAAATTATATCCCGTATCTAATGAAGAAAAATGCAGTGTTGAAAGGCTCGCTGACAATAACTTCCAATTTGATGGATATCAATAGCTTAATGGCAAGTTCAGGTTCAACGGTAGCTGATACCGCAGCACTGACTATTGTCGAAATCCCTGCAAATATTGATTTTACCCTGAATACATCGTTCAAAAAACTGCTTTACGATACGTATGATATGAGCAATGTTGGCGGTATGGTTAAGGTTAAGGATCAAACAGTTTTTCTGGAAGGGTTACAAATGCAAATGTTAGGCGGTTCGTTGGCGATGAAGGGTTCCTACTCGACTTTAAATCCTGCCAAACCAATCGTGGACATGGATATGCAAGTGAAAAATTTTGATGTGAAGCAGTCTTTTACGGCCTTCAATACAATTGAGAAAATTGCCCCGATGGCCGAAAAATTAAATGGAAATATTAGCACCAACCTGAAATTTAAAGGGGCGCTCAAAAAAGATATGATGCCCGACCTTACTTCGGTTTCGGCAAATGGGCTAATGCTTTCTGATATCTTGCAATTGACCAATTCGAATACTTTGAACAAGATTGCGAATTTGTTGAAGATGGATAAGTTAAAAAACCCTGCGATTGAAAAGATTAACCTCTCGTTCGATATCATAGATGGAAAAGCCACCGTAAAGCCAATGGATTTCAAATTGGGTACTTATAAAGCCAATTTTTCCGGCACAACAGGCCTTGACCAGATCCTGAATTTTATTTTAACACTCGATATCCCACGCAGTGAGTTTGGTACAAAAGCCAATAGTGTGCTCGATGGGTTGATTAAAGATGCTTCGAAAAAAGGGGTAAATGTAAATGTGGGCGAAATTGTTCCGGTTACAATACTGATTGGAGGGACGGCAACAGATCCGAAAATTACATCCGGTATTAAATCGGCAATGGCTGATCTGGCTGAAGATATGAAAAAGCAAGCCCTTGCCGAAGTTGAAAAGAAAAAGGAGGAGTTGGTTGCCAAAGCCAAAGACGAAGCCAATAGCCTTATTGCGAAAGCTGATGCCGAGGCTGCAAAAATATTGGCCGAGGCCGAAAAACAAGCACAAAAAATTGTACTTGCCGCAAAAGTTGGGGCTGAAAATATTCGTTTAGCGGCTGATTCTTCTGCCAATACGTTGGTAGCAGAGGGCAAGAAAAATGGTTATATTGCTGAAATGGCTGCTAAACAAGGTGCCAAAAAAATTAAAAAAGAAGGCAACGATCAGGCAAATAAAGTGGTTGCCGAAGCGCAAAAACAATCGGATGCCATTTTAGCAAAAGCAAAATCCGAAGCTGATAAACTTAAACAGGATGCATTGAACAAGGTGAACAAATAAACAAAAGACTTCCATTCAATTACCTATATATTTATGTTGGCAGACACCTAAACAAATGACAGTCAATCCAAAAAGATGAGATATATTTTAGTGCTTTTATTTGTTTTAGTTCTACAAAACTTATCCGCTCAACAAAAACTGCCGATAATACGTGCAAACTCAATAAACGTAAAAATACTTGATGGTTTAAATTACAAATCAGATTTTTGGGCAATTATTCCAGAAACTAAACCAGATATATACTATTTAGATTTGCCAAGAAAAAATACACTAGTAAAATTCGTAACTGATATTGATAGTATTTACTTTAATTTGAATTATGGTGAGGTCAAAGATTTTATTGTGCTGCTCAATGGGAAAGACTCATGCTATACTCGAATCTCAGCAAATTACCCTAACTTAAAAATCCCAAAGAAAATAAATAAAGAAACTGATACCATTCCATTTACGATGAAGGACAATCGTATCTATTTTAAAGGGAAAATAAACGATTCAGAGGTATTGAATATTCAGTTGGATTTGGGTGCAGATGCAGTAAATATTAATAAAAAGTCTGTCAAAAAAATTAAGATAAATTTCGACAAAAAAGGAAATCTAATCAATAGCGATGGTATAAATGAAACAAGAGTAAGCTCAAATAACGAAATTGAAATCGCTGGATTGAAGTGGAGTGGTATCGAAATATATGAAACCAAAAACATGGAAAACTATGAGGATGCAATCATTGGAAATGGCTTTTTCCTAGACCAAATTTACAAGATAGATTACGACAATAGCCTTCTGATTATATATGAAAAATTACCAAAAATTGAAACGAACTTTGTAAAACAAAATATGATTTTAGATAACGGTGTTCGACCTGTGATTGAAGGAGCTTTTATTTTCGATGATAAATCATATAAAGATTGGTTTTTGTTTGACACAGGAAATACAGGAAACGGAATAATTGGGAATAGTTATCTGTTGAAGAATAACTTATATGATAAGTTTTCAACGATTGTTGGGTTTGGCGGTAAAAAAGTAGCATATATTCCTAAACTAATCATTGCTGATCAAAAAATTGTTGATGGCGTAATCACTATAGAAAAACAAAAAAAGAATGGTTCTGATTATAAATTTGGAGGGCTTTTTGGAAACAAATTACTAAAATGCTTTAATGTAATCATTGACAATCAAGACGGTGTAATCTATATGAAGCCTAATTTTTTTTTTTGAGCAAAAAGATTTCTGATTAAATCAGTTTTAGTTAATTTTATCTTTTTTAACATAAGGATTACTTATCTTTTTTATAAAAATAATTAAATCCAAAAAAATAAAAAATTGAAAATAGACGATCTGCCAACATGGGTTTGGCAAAAGTGGGGCTTTAGTACTATGCTGAAAATTTGTGGCTTCTATTAGCTTTTGTACTAAAATTGAACTTTAGTGCTTTCTAAACCCCACCTTCGCCAAGCCACAAACCGAATCTTGAGGTCTTAAAGTGAGGTTGGTTTTTGCAACTCATTACTTTCGTTCTTCATTACAATCATTTTATACAAAATAACCAGCCAGATAAGTATGCAGGGAACTACTTTGAGCGAATAGGGGATAACGAATTCTTCGCGCAGGAACCTTGGAAATATATCGGTGGGTGATAAGGACGTAAATAGTAGGGCTGAAAAAAACAATATACTGTTTAGCAGGTTTTTATCGCCGATTATAAACCAGATTGAAACGCCAGCCATGGCAATAACAAAAGTGGGCGACTCGGCTTTATGGTTAAAAATCACTATCCAAAGCAAAACAGAGGATAGGGTAAGGATGCGGAAAAGGTATTTTTTGTACAGATCAAACCTCATCAGCGGGAGTAAAAACAGAATAACCCCGGCAGCCACCACACTCAATTTGTTGGCTGCAAAGCCAAACCACGATTGGAGCCAGCCCATAACCGAAAAACCATAGGAGCCTGAATGATCGGCTTCCAACATGTTGCCCCAGCTTAAGTATAGCAATTTAAGTTGTTGAAAATCAACAACCAATAATGGCAATAAAAATAAAATCACAATCCAAACTGTAGTATAAAGTATTAATTTCCATTTTTGGGGGTAGAACAGAAAAAGCGCAAACCCGACAATGCCAAATAGTTTTATAAAAACCGAAAAGACCACACAAAACGCAGCTATAAAATAATGTTGCCTTTCGAGTAAGCCAAAAGCAAGTATGATCAACCCGGCAATCAAAGCGTTCGATTGTTCGTTTTGCATCGAAGTCATTAATTCGATCAGGAAAATCAACACAATCAAGCCTTTTTGTTTAAGGTTAACTTTTGGCAAATAATAAACGGCTAACATCAACGTAATGGCATTCAAGATGTTCCATAAATTCAATCCAATTAAATCAGGGAAAATGGCAAGTGCGCCAAAAAACAGGGAAAATGTTGGGCTGTATTTGAATAAATCCCAATGCTCTTTGGGATACAATTGGTATAAATCCTTATTTTCGATTAAATGGATGAAAGATTGTTTGAAAATTACATAGTTATTGTAGTTGGTATATTTAATGGTTGATTCGCCAAAAGTCCTTGCTTGCTGAAAATACGATTGAAAACTTGCTGCAAGTGCGAACAATAGCACGATTGCAAGTATTATTTTGTAGTTTGATATGGCTTTTGAGAGAAAGTTCATTTTTTAACTGATTGATATATAGGTTTTATGCAGAATGAAATGTAAGTTTTAAGGTTCTATTATGATATTTTTACATTCTTGCAGTTAACTCCAATCCTGTTCTTACCACACATCGCACATCGCATATATCCAACCTCCCTACCCAACTCCTATCCTTTCCAGCAATTGATTGTCATCTATAGATTCGGCACATAAAAAGTGTTTTTCGGGACAAGTTTTATGGCCATGAAGACCACAAGGCCGGCAAGGAAGCGTAGTTGCGGTTTCCACAACTTTCGAATCATCCGAAAGCGGACCAAACCCAAACCCGGTTACTGTGGAACAAAAAACTGCTGTAATTGAGGCGTTTACCGAGGATGCCAAATGCATGGGAGCCGAATCGTTTACAAAATTCATCAAAGCATCTTTCATCAAAGCAGCCGATTGCAAAAAACTGAGTTTCCCGGCAAGGCTAACAATACTTTTATGTGAAGACTGTGAGATTATTTGTGCGCAAATTGCTTCGTCATTTGATGCACCCAACAAATAAACTTTGGTTTCGGGTTCAAGTTTATTGATAAAATCAACCCATTTATGCAATGGATATTGTTTTGTAAACCACAATGATGCAGGGGAAACTGTTATGTAACTACTTGTTCTCCATTTTATTACCAATTCTTCATCTGCAGGTCTTGGATAAAGTTTTGGTTTCAGGGGTTTGCAATCAACCAGATGATTAATAAGCCTGTGGTTGCGGGTTATTTCATGTTCGTTTGTTCCTTTTTCCAAAATAAGGTGTTCGGCTTTGTGTGTGAACCCAAACGAAAATGGATTTTTGTTAAAGCCCGAACGGTGCCTTGCACCGGAAAAAATTGTTAAAAGCCCGGTTGAAAAATGCCGGTGGATATCAATAACAACATCATATTTTGCATTGCGCACTTCGGCAGAAATCCTGAGCAAATTTTTATACTTGTCATGCTTTTTGTCCCAGGTTATAACTTTATTTACAAAAGGATGCCCGTTGAATAAACTTTCGTAACCCTTTTTGATTAGGAAATCAATTTTGCTGTCAGGAAAATTTGAGTGTAAAGTTTCGGCTAAAGCTGTGGAAAGCACAACATCACCAAGCGAAGAAGTCTGGATTATCAGAAAATTATTTAGCAAGTTCTTGTTTGATTGCATGTTGGATCAGCTAATAATTTTCTTATTTTAATTTGGGAATCAAAAGTCCATCCGGTTAAAAAGGAAATGAATGGCTTTTTCGAGGCATTAATCCAATTTCAACACTGCCAGAAACGCGCTTTGCGGAACTTCGATATTCCCGATTTGGCGCATACGCTTCTTGCCTTTTTTCTGCTTTTCGAGCAGTTTGCGCTTTCGCGAAATATCGCCACCATAGCATTTTGCGATAACGTCTTTACGAAGAGGTTTTATGGTTTCGCGCGAAATAATTTTGGCGCCGATTGCTGCTTGAATGGCTACCTCATATTGTTGCCTTGGGATAAGTTCTTTCAGTTTTTCGCAGATACGCTTGCCAAAACTGTAGGCATTGTCGCGGTGGATAAGAGTGCTAAGGGCATCAACCGGATCGCCATTAAGGAGGATGTCAAGTTTTACCAAGTCGGCTTTGCGGTAGTCGGAAATATGGTAATCGAAGGAGGCATAGCCTTTCGAAATGCTTTTTAGTTTATCGTAAAAATCAATTACAATTTCGCCTAAAGGCAGGTCGAAACTAAGTTCAACACGGTTTTGGGTAAGGTAAACCTGATTTTTCAGGGTGCCACGTTTATCGAGGCAAAGTTTCATGATTGCGCCCTGGTAATCGGATTTGGAAATTACCTGTGCCGAAATAAAAGGTTCGTAGATATCGTCAACCCAAGTAGTGTCGGGCATTCCGGAAGGGTTGTGAACTTCAATTTCCTCACCTTTGGTGGTAATAACCTTATACATTACGTTAGGAACGGTGGAAATAACGTCCATATCGAATTCACGGTCGAGGCGTTCCTGCACAATTTCCATGTGCAACAGCCCAAGGAAACCGCAGCGGAAACCAAAACCTAATGCCAAGGATGATTCCGGTTCAAAAGTGAGGGAGGCATCGTTGAGTTGGAGTTTTTCTATCGAGGCGCGGAGTTCTTCGTAATCATCGGCATCAATGGGATATATCCCGGCAAATACCATGGGCTTTACATTTGCGAAACCTTCGATTGCTGCTTCGCAAGGGCGTTCAACATGGGTAATGGTGTCGCCGACTTTTATTTCTTTTGCTGTTTTTATGCCCGAAATAATATAGCCCACATCACCAGTGGTGAGCAGATCCATTGGCTTTTGCTGCAATTTTAAAAGACCAATTTCTTCAGCACGGTATTCTTTGCCAGTATTAACAAATTTTACCGAGTCGCCTTTGCGTATTTGCCCGTTAAAAATCCGGAAGTAGGCAATAATTCCCCTGAAAGGGTTGAACAATGAATCGAAAATCAAAGCTTGCAAAGGAGCTTCCGGATCCCCTTTTGGGGCAGGAATGCGGCTTATAATGGCATCGAGTATTTCCTGTATGCCCAATCCTGTGCGGGCGCTGGCACGAATAATATCTTCGGGTTTGCAACCGATTAGTTCGATAATTTGATCTTCAACCTCTTCGGGCATGGCTGAATCCATGTCCATTTTGTTCATAACCGGGATTATTTCCAGGTCGTGCTCCAAGGCAAGGTAAAGGTTTGAAATAGTCTGGGCCTGAATCCCTTGCGTTGCATCAACAATAAGCAAAGCACCTTCGCAGGCTGCAATGGCACGCGAAACCTCGTACGAAAAATCAACATGCCCGGGCGTGTCAATTAGGTTCAGTTCGTATTTGGTATTGCCAACCAGATAATCCATGCGGATGGCATGGCTTTTTATTGTGATACCGCGTTCGCGTTCGATATCCATATCGTCGAGCACCTGGTTTTGAAGCTGGCGTTCGGTAAGGGTTCCGGTGGTTTCGAGCAGCCTGTCGGCCAAGGTGCTTTTACCATGGTCGATATGCGCTATGATACAAAAGTTTCTGATGTGTTCCATTGCCGCAAAGGTATAAAAAAAGAACAATTTTTCTGATATGTTGAATTGCAGGTAGAAGATGCCGAAAATGGTTTCATTGCAAAGTAAAGGCAGCCGGGCTTTTCTGGTTGGTAAATTAAACAACATAGGGTGGGAGATTTGCAAAATGATAGTCCGGGATATAAAACGGAGATACTTTGATTGCATCTACTATTCTTAGTTTTACTTTATTAAGGCATTATATCTATCTAAAATATCTTGTATTGAGAATACAAAATAAGTTGTATTGTCAATACACAATAATTTGTATTGTAGTTACAGGTTAACTAAGATAAAAGTCCAGCAGTTTTTCGCTTTACATCTTTAAGTTAAAGAACTGCTGCACTGCATCTGACAACAGAATAAAGAGTATAATCTTACAAATTTCATTTAACCCCAAACGCAGTTTATTATTAAAATCTTTCCGTGTTTCTTGTATAGTTCATTGAAG
>CAJAXK010000456.1 GCA_903946925.1 uncultured Bacteroidales bacterium
AGCGCAGCTTATCAGTACCGACCTTGGGAACTTTTACGGAATCCGCTTCACCTTTGATATCGTCTGCAAATTCAATCCCGAAGTGAACCCGGCTCAATGGAATTTTTAAACCCCAATATTCTGACATGGCAAACCTGAACACAAATTGGGTACAGGAACAAAATATCGCCCTCAAAGGATGGGCTAACCTGGTTACCGGCAAACTTAAAAACTCTGCCACCCGCTTCAAAAAAGGCAAATCCGGAATGGTACTCAGGGGCAAAGGCACAAAATATGAACGCGCTGAAGATAAACTGGTAAATAGCATAAGCCGAAAGATTTACATGGCTTCCGGCCTAGCCGAAGGGGTAGGATTCAAAATTGAACGCCATGGAATTTTCGTACATAAAGGGGTAGGGTTCGGGTACATTGTGCAAAATGGCATGGTAATCCGTGGCTCCCGAAACCCTAAATTAAAAGTAAAATTGTCCGGCCCTATCAACCGCAAACCTGTAAACTGGTTTAACCCTCAGATTAATGCCTATATCCCCGACTTGGCCGATAAAATCGCTGCAATAAATGCGGATTCGGTTATCAATGAGTTGAATGGGAGGATAAAATAAACATGATTGCAATCCCATCAAACTATACACGCAGGATAACCACTTATTAATATCGTTATATATTATATCAATTTTTTGAGTAACGCAATTCTATTGATTACTTTTGGTTTACTTTTCAAACATTGTTTTGGATTCAAAGCAATAACCCGTTTGTAAATGGTTGTTGTCGATTAATTTGTATTGTTGGCTGTATTGCACTAAAACATACTAGTGCTAGTACACCAGATACAACAGGAATATCGAAGTTGCTGATAATACCGAAATAAACACAACTAGTTAGGTTTACACAGATGTTAGGTTGCATATCAAAAAACCACTTACAATTATGAAAGAAATCTACTTCTTAATAATCATGCTATCAAGTATTATTACCAGAGGACAATCTGATATAAATGACTGTAATTCAAACTATGGTGATTTTTATGTTGGACAAACACCAGGAATTAATTTTAGATCTCAACCAACAAAGGAATCAGAATCAATATGTTTCCTCCCTTTTGGTACAAAGGTTGAAATATGCAGTCAGTGCCTTAATTCTGATTCAACTGTCGATAAAAAACATTGGTCAAATTTCGAGGGTGAAAAGTGTTGGAAAGCTGCGAAATATAATAATAGAGTGGGCTATATTTTCTCAGGATACTTAACTGAAATGTCAATCATAACTGATCAAAATCTGTGTTTATTGAAAGAGGGGCCAATTTGTCCAGAAAATATAAGCTACAACCCTGAATTGTATTGGTATGGAATTTATTCAGAACATTTACCGAATAAAAAATCATCAGTTGAATCCCGTGTTTCAAAATTAAAGTCAGTAAAAGTTAATATTACAACTTTTAAGGAAGGTTGTTATGGGGCTGGCCCCCCTACTGTATGCATATATACTGATGTTGAAGAAGAGTCCTTGTTTCTTATCGGAATTAATCAAAAATTGTCAGATACAACTCTTAAAGCTCATAGACGATATGGCGAACAGTTTATTGGTTTTATTTATCCGGGTCAATATATATCAACCGTTGGCGAATATATTCTCCAGGGCAGAGGCGTGGTTACTCATTTTTCTGAAAAAAGAGATGATACCTTTGATTTCTACGAGATAGCACTGATAAACGAGAATCATCCATCTATTTCACAAATTATTTCTAAAGACTTTTTTAATGATTATCAACCATCACTCGTTTGGGATGGTGATTTGAATGCTGATAATTTGCCGGATTTTCTCTTTAATGATTTTGGGAGATATTTCTTTTTATTGTCATCTAACAACCACGAAAAAAACAAACTTGTTGAAAAATTTGCAACTTTCAATTTAAGGAACTGTAACTAGATACGCAACCTAACAAAGGCTAAACGCTATCGGGCGCATGGTTGTAGGGAGAAAGATTGTACATTTATTGAAAATTCTGGTGGCCGGAACGATAAGTATTCAAAAGTGCCCGTCAGCGTTTAGCCTCAACCGTTATACCTCAAGCTTTAGACACATCCTGATAACTTGAAACTTATTAAATTAGTAATTAACATGAAAAAGACAACATTAATTCTACTAACTTTCTTTTCATCACTAACTATGTTAGGGCAAAATATTACTGGACAATGGAATGGAATATTAAAAACTCAAGGGATTCAATTAAGAGTTGTATTCAATATAAACAAAACAGACAAGGGGTTTAGTTCTACAATGGATAGTCCAGACCAAGGAGCAAGCGGAATCCCCGTAACTAATACAAGTTTTGAAAACGCTGTTTTAAAACTTGCGGTAGCAAATATAGGTATTGAATATGAAGGAGTTTTAGAAAAAGATGATAGCATACATGGAGATTTTAAACAAGGCGGACAATCTTTTCCTATGAATTTATATAGAGCAAAAAATGAAAAAGAAAAGGCCATAGCAATATCTGAAAATACAGACACAAATTTTGTTGAAGAGCAAATTGTTTTGCAAACTAAAACAGGGAAAATCTATGGAACACTCACAACTCCGAAAAGATTTACCAATGTGCCGTTGGTATTAATCATTGCAGGCTCTGGGCCAACAGACAGAGATTGTAATAATCCAATGATGAAATGTGATGCATATAAAAAACTTGCATATAATCTGGCAGGAAACAAAATAGCTTCGTTGCGCTATGATAAAAGAGGAATAGCAGCAAGCCAGGCAGCAGGGGGGAATGAAAAAGATCTGAGGTTTGATGATTATGTGGATGATGCGAAAGGATGGTTGCAATTAATAAAACAAGAAAAGCGTTTTTCAAAAGTTATTGTATTGGGGCATAGTGAAGGTTCTTTAATCGGAATGATAGCTTCCTCATCTGATGCAGATAAGTTTATTTCTATTGCTGGTGCAGGGCAATCGGCAGACAAAATAATTAAAGAACAATTGAGTAGTCAACCAAAAGAAGTTCAAGAATTATCATATCCCATTATTGACAGTTTAGTAAAAGGGAAAAAAGTTGACAATGTGAACTCAATGCTTGCTTCTCTTTTCAGAACTAGTGTTCAGCCGTATATGATTTCATGGTTTAAATATGATCCACAAATAGAAATTCAGAAATTAAATATTCCAGTTCTCATCCTTCAAGGAACTAATGATATTCAAGTAACAATTGATGATGCAAAACGTCTTTCGAAAGCTAACCCAAAATCGCAAATGATTTTGATTGATAAAATGAATCATATCTTTAGAATCGTAGAAGGTGACAAACAAGCGAATATTGCGACATACAACGATTCATCTTTGCCATTGTCGGTTGACTTTGTAAAAGATATAACGACTTTTGTATTTAATAAATAAAAGAAATCTCCTTGTCTGCAATGGTACAGATGTAATGAAGCACGAACGCAGCATTCGTTAATCCCGGTAAGACACCACTTCGAATCTACCATTATCCCCAGCAGCCCCAACCGGTTGCTTTTTTCATATCCATCCCATCCTTCCCTAATCCCAAAACCCCATTCCCCTTTGTCCTTTCCCACTTTCGAGAGTGAGTGTACTTTTCGCCCATCAATCCCAAAACAATGGCCACGAACTACACCCGCCGCATCAACCTGTACATCAATGGCAAAGAGGTTGTAACCGACATCCGTTCCGTTACCTCCGAAATGCAAAAACTGGTAAACAAGCAAAAAGACATGACCATCGGCTCAAAGCAATATGTTGCCGCCGGGGAACGGATCCGATTGCTCAAAGGGATTATTGCCGACCACAATGCACAACTAAAACAAACGGCCACCGGATGGGAGCGGCTGGTTCAGGTAACCAACAAACTTCAGGGAATACTACAGGCCGTTATTGTTGCCGGTGCTGCTTTTGTTGGCATGGTTGCCGCTGGCAAAAAAGCCGTTTCCATGTTCGCCGAATTTGATGATATGGTGGCCAATGTTTCCAGAACCACCGGCCTGACCAAACAGGAAATCTATGCCCTTTCTGAAGCACTCAAAAAAGTGGACACCCGGACCGCCCAGCTTGATTTGATGAACCTTGGGGTTATTGCCGGGAAATTGGGTATTGCCAAAGAAGATGTTCTCGGCTTCATCAAAGCCGCCGATAAGCTCAATGTAGCTTTCTCTGGTGCCTTGGGGACTGATACCGAAGAAGTGGTAAACCAAATCGGTAAATTGGTTTCCGTTTTTAAGATCAACGAAAAATTTGGGATCGAGGAAAGCATGTTGAAAATCGGCTCTGCCCTCACAACTTTGGGCAATGCCAGCACTGCCAATGAAGGGTACATCGTAGAATTCTCCAAACGTGTTGGCGGTATAGCCCCAATAGTAAATGTTTCGATACAGGATATATTGGGTCTGGCTGCCACCCTGGACCAATTAGGCCAAACTTCCGAAGTTTCCAGCACGGTGTATAGTGCCATGGTAACAGGCATGTTCAAGAAAACTGCCGAATATGCCAACATTGCCGGGATGAGTGTAGAAGGGTTCAATAAAATCCTGAATAAAGATACAAACTTCGCTTTCATCAAAGTTTTAGAAGGGCTGAACGGGAACAATGCAGGGATGGAACGCATGGTTGCCCTGATGGGCGACATGGGTATTGAAGGGAAAAGAGGGATTCAGGTTCTTGGGGTATTGAGCAACAATACCAAAATGTTGCAGGAACAGCAAAACCTTGCAAACGATTCTTTCTACAAGGGAAATGCGATTTACACCTCATTCAACCTTCTGAACGAATCTGCACAGGCGAAACTTGAA
>CAJAXK010000457.1 GCA_903946925.1 uncultured Bacteroidales bacterium
CAAAGTCATTCAAACATAGTATCTTTGCATTAATTTTTATTTAATCCAAATAACAATAATCAGTGTACCTAAGCGAACTTGAACCTGGAAACAAAGCTGTAATACAGAGAGTTAAAGGGCGTGGAGCATTTCGTAAAAGGATTACCGAAATGGGTTTTGTTGTCGGGAAAGAAGTTAGTGTTGTAAAAAAAGCACCATTACAAGATCCTGTTGAATATAGTATTTTAGGCTATAATGTTACACTGCGGATTAATGAAGCCCAGCTTATAGAAATAGATGCAATCAACAAAAACGATTTCGAAATTTCCTATCCCGGCACTTTATTGGAAGATTCGGAAAATGTAGGATTTTCGAAAAAGAATAAAACCATACATGTTGCCTTTGTGGGCAATCCAAATTCGGGCAAAACAACACTCTTTAATTTCGCATCCAACTCCCGCGAACGTGTTGGCAACTACAGTGGTGTTACGGTTGACGCCAAAGAAGCAAAATTTGAGCAAGGAGGATATGAGTTTTTTATCACCGACCTTCCTGGAACTTATTCAATAACAGCCTATTCGCCCGAAGAACTTTACGTTAGGGATTTTATTAATGACAACATGCCCGATGTGGTTGTTAACGTGGTGGATGCCTCCAATCTGGAACGCAACCTTTACCTCACTACACAACTCATTGATATGGATATTAGGGTTATTGTAGCCTTGAACATGTTTGACGAGTTGAAACAAAAAGGCGATATATTGGATTACAAGCACTTAGGTCAAATGTTGGGCGTACCATTTATCCCAACCATAGCATCGCGAGGCAAAGGTATCCATGAGCTTTTTGACAAAATTATCGAAGTTTGCGAAGGTAGCGACCAGGTTTCGAGGCATATACATATTAATTATGGCAGGGCTTTGGAGGAAGGAATAAAATCTGTCCAGAAAAAAATCCGCATAAAGCAGAACGATGATTTCCTTAACAAAATATCTTCACGCTTCCTTGCAATCAAACTCTTAGAAAAAGACCCGGATGCCATAGCGAAAGTCGGAAAACTAATCAATGCAGCAAAAATTACAGAAACCGTAACTTTTGAGCAAAAACGTATCGAACATGAACAACGCGAAGATACAGAAACACTTATAACTGATGCCAAATATGGTTTTATTGCCGGCGCACTTGCCGAAACACTGAAAGCAAACCCACAAACCCGCCGCCGCAACAGCGAAATAATTGATACTTTTATTACACATAAAATTTGGGGCATTCCCATTTTTATCGGATTGATGTGGGCCACCTTTTACGGCACTTTTAAAATTGGCAGCTATCCAATGGAATGGATTCAATGGCTGGTTCAAGAAGCCTCATCGCTTATCAGCCTAAACATGGCTGATGGGATGTTCAAAGATCTGCTGATCCAGGGAGTAATAGGTGGAGTTGGAGGTGTGATTACTTTTCTACCTAATATACTTTTGCTATATCTATTTATTTCGCTGATGGAAGATACGGGCTATATGGCCCGTGCGGTGTTTATTATGGATAAACTAATGCATAAAATTGGCTTGCATGGCAAGTCGTTTATTCCATTATTAATGGGATTTGGGTGTAATGTGCCTGCAATTCTTTCAACCAGGATCATCGAAAGCCGGCGCGATAGGCTGATAACCATGCTGATAAACCCTTTCATGTCGTGCAGTGCCCGACTTCCGGTTTATATCCTTTTTATCACCGCTTTTTTCCAATCTTATCAGGGAACAATTTTATTTGGAATCTATTTTACCGGAGTTCTCCTGGCTATTGGTTCAGCACTTTTATTCCGCAAGACGTTATTCCGCAAAAAGGATGTGCCTTTTGTTATGGAATTGCCGCCATACCGGGTACCGACCCTAAAAAGTATTTTCAGGCATGTTTGGCACAGGACTGGGCAGTACCTACAGAAAATTGGAGGGATAATACTTATTTCTTCAATAATCATTTGGGCGTTAGGATATTTTCCGGTTAATTTTGATGAAAGGAAACAGATTGTCGGAAAAATAAAAACCTTGGAAACAAAATACTCCGCTTTGGTCTTAACTGAAAAGCAATCTTCAGAAACAGACTCCATCAAAATTGCACTTCAGACAGAAATAGAGGAATTAAATTATGCGATAAATGTTGCCCAACAAGAAAATTCGTATATCGGTAGGATTGGTCATTTTATCGAACCTGTAATGCGCCCATTAGGTTTTGATTGGAAAATGAGTGTTGCCCTTTTAACTGGGGTTTCGGCAAAAGAAGTTGTTGTTGGGACTATTGGTGTTTTATACCATGCCAACGATTCGGGTAACAAATCGCAATCACTCGTACAAAAGCTTCAAAACCAAGTTTATGCTACCGGTATTAACAAAGGAAAACCTGTTTTTACACCTTTGGTGGCTCTCAGTTTCATGCTTTTTATCCTGATATATTTCCCATGTATTGGCGTAGTTTCAGCCATAAGCCGCGAATCGGGGCATTGGAAGTGGGCGGCATTTGTAGTGGTTTACACATCAGTATTGGCCTATCTGGCATCACTCATTTTATTCCAAGTAGGTTCACTTTTTATTAATTAGCACTAAATGAACTGGATAACAGCCAACCCAAACATTGTATTTTACATTTTACTGATAATAGCACTTCTGCTCACCAGAATCCCTCTGATTGGCAAATATTTCAGGAGTGTAAATACGTTGGTTCACGAAGCTGGTCATACATTTACAACCCTTGCTTTGAGTGGTGAAGTGATTGCCGTAAATTTATTTGCCGACACTTCGGGTACAACGGTTACAAAAGCCAAAGGAAAGTTCTCCCAAATTTTAATTGCTTTGGCTGGATACCCCGTTTCGGCATTAACCGGGTGGCTTTGCTTGCTCCTGTTACATAAAGGCTATTATTTGTACATACTTTTTATTTTAACAAGCATAGCCTTGATAATCATGATATTATCTTTGCGAAATATGTATGGGCTATTTTGGGCCGGAACATTTATAGTCCTTAATCTGTTACTTATTTATTTCAATAACCAAAACACAATTTATGTATTTTCGGCATTTTATTCGGTAATAATTTTTACCGATGCCATTGTGTCTTCGTTTGTGTTGTTGATATTGTCGTTCAAGCAGCCAAAGAAAGCCGGGGATGCCACCAACTTGCAGAAATTCACCAAAATACCGGCCTTTTTCTGGGCACTATTACTGCTCGCATTTACACTTTTTATTTCTTGGCTTTCGGTAAAAAACTATTTCCCACCAATTAAAACATTGATTTAATAGATTTATGGAAATCCAGGAAATTTTAACTTATTTAGTAGTAGCAGCAGCCACTGGGGTTGTGCTATATAAACTTTATGAAACAATATTCCCAGCCAAAACAGCCTTAAATGAGCACGGCTGCTCATCAAGCTGCAACTGCGATGCAAAAACGATGCGAAAAGAATTGTTGAGTAAAAAGCTGCAAAATCCCCAAAAACATAGCCTAAATTTTCAAAATAAATAGCAAAACAAATACAATTGATTGGTTAGAAAAATCCAACCAATCTTTATAAAATTTTATCTATCAACCCATTACCGCATTAACCCATTACCGCATTAACCCATTACCACATTATCACATTACCACATTAACATATTATCGCATTAATTTATCCAACCTGTTCATCCCTTCAATTGCTTTTAGGTCATTAACTTTTAGTTTCAATATTTGCTGATAGTCATTTGTTGCTTTTTGTTTATCCTTTAAAAGCTCATAACAGAGGCCACGGTTGTACCAGGCATCAATATAATTGGGATCCAATTCTATTGCTTTTGTAAAAGATTCGGCACCTTCGGAGTATTTGTTCAAATACACAAGGTTAACATATCCAATATTATAAAAAGCAAGTTTGTTGTTTGAATCGAGTTTAATTATTTCTTTGTATGAAAGAATGGCTTTTTCGGGCTGGCCATTATCCTGATAAAGCAAGCCCAGGTTATACAATGCTTCGGTGCTTTTTGGATTAGCCTTTGATGCACTTTTAAAATAATCAATCGAGATTTTAACATCTTTTTTCTCCCAAATGTAGCCCAACTGCATAAGTGCATCAAAATGAGACTGGTTGATATTTACCGACCGTTGAAAACTTTCGATAGCCAAATCCATTTTATCGTTTTCCATCAATGCCATGCCTTTCAAATAGTAAGCATCGGCAAGGTTTGGATCAATTTCTATGGTTTTCTGTATCGAAGAAGCACAATTTTCATAGTCTTTCATTATGAGGTACAGTTTTGCCTTTTTAAGATAAACATCTGCGTTTTTATCGTCAAATTTTAGGACTTGGTTAAGTGCATCCAAGGATTCCTGAGGCTTGCCCATAAGCAGATAAATCCCTGATAGACCAGTGTATGCCTTCACATTTTCAGGGTTAAGTTCGATAGCTTTATTAATATCCGAAAGGGCATTGTTGAACAATTCCTGTCGCACATAATATTCGGACCTAAGTACCAATAAATCAGAATTTTTAGGCTCTTTCTCTATAGAGGAATTCAATTCTGAGAGTTGCTGGGCAATAGAATCACCCTTAACAACATTTTTTCCAGACTCGGAGGAATTGCATGAGATTAAAGCAGGAAACACTATTAAAATGACCCCAAAAAGAAAAAATAAACTTCGCATTTGCTTGAATTTGTTTGCAAAAATAAAAACTCCGGTTGAATAATCTTCCGGAGTTTGTGTATTTATCGGTTTTGTATTTCAGCCCGAAAACAATTCCTCAATTGGCAATGGCACTACACCAATTATGCTTTGAGGGCAAGAATCAATTTGGTTTCTATTTCTTCACATAATTCGGGGTTATCGGCAAGAAGTTTTTTCAGAGCATCACGGCCTTGCCCTAATTTGGTTTCGCCATAGCTAAACCACGAACCGCTTTTTTTGATGATGTTCTTTTCAACGCCCAAATCAATTATTTCACCAAACTTCGAGATGCCCTCGCCATAAATAATATCGAACTCAGCCTGGCGGAATGGAGGAGCAACCTTATTTTTCACCACTTTAACTTTCACACGGTTTCCAATAGCCACATCGCCATCCTTAATTTGGGTCTGACGGCGAATATCAATACGTACCGAAGCATAAAATTTCAATGCATTTCCGCCGGTTGTGGTTTCGGGGTTGCCGAACATAACACCAATTTTTTCGCGCAATTGGTTGATAAAAATACAGCAACAACCAGTTTTGCTAATAGTTGAGGTAAGTTTACGCAAAGCTTGCGACATCAATCTGGCTTGCAATCCCATTTTCGAATCGCCCATTTCGCCTTCAATTTCGCTTCTGGGCGTCAATGCGGCAACTGAGTCAATCACAATTACATCAATTGCACCAGAACGGATAAGGTTTTCGGTAATTTCGAGTGCCTGTTCGCCATTGTCGGGTTGCGAAATAAGCAGGTTTTCGATATCAACCCCGAGTTTTTGAGCATAATACCTATCAAAAGCGTGCTCGGCATCAATAAAAGCAGCAATACCACCTTTTTTTTGCGATTGGGCAATAACATGCAAAGCCAATGTAGTTTTTCCTGAAGATTCAGGTCCATAAATTTCAATCACACGGCCTTTTGGGAAGCCACCAACGCCCAACGCTATATCTAAACCAAGTGAACCAGACGAAATTGCAGGCATTTCTTCAATTGCTTGGTCGCCGAGTTTCATAATGGTGCCTTTTCCATACGTTTTTTCCAGCTTATCCATTGTAAGCTTCAGCACATTCAATTTTTCCTGATTGGTATCTTCCTTTGCCATAGTGTTTTAGTTTTTACTTTAATGAGCAAATTTACTCCGTTTATGGTTGAAACAAAAATATTTTTCTTGTTTACTATTTTTATTTATCAACAAAAACGGAATAGTGTCAAAGAACAAGCATATTTACCAATTAATCAAAGGCTTATACAAATATCATTTCATCCGATATTAGAAAGGGAATAATTGATTTGCATGGTCTTTTGTGTCAACTTTTGTAATTACTTGTTCTATTGTTCCATCTTCGCCAATAACAAAAGTTGTGCGCGACACCCCATCATAACTCTTGCCCATAAATTTCTTAGGTCCCCAAACGCCATAGTCCTGAATTATCTTTTTATCCACATCGGGAATCAAAGAAAAGGGAAGTTCGTACTTTTCGGTAAATTTTAGGTGCGATTTAAGTGGATCGGGGCTAACGCCGATTACCACAAAACCATTATTTATCAAGTGATTATGGTTATCACGAAGATTACAGGCTTCTACTGTACAGCCTGGTGTATCATCTTTAGGATAAAAATAAAGTATAACTTTTTTGCCCTTGAACGAATCGAGTGTAATTTCGTTTCCGTGCTGATCGGTTGCCGAAAATTGAGGTGCAATATCACCAGTCTTAAGTGTTGTCATTTTTGTTGGTTTTAGTGTTTAATTTTATGAAAGAATACTTAAACAGATGGATTGAAAATTGGTTCAACTGAATGGGTTAAACAGTTTTTTATTACGCTTTGGTTAATGTCTGCTTTTGATAATATTTACACAATCCGGTCAATCCACATTCAGCACATTTTGGTTTACGGGCCATACACACATATCTTCCGTGAAGTATCAACCAATGATGGGCAATTGAGATTTTTTCTGAGGGGATATATTTTACAAGCTGTTTTTCGGTTTCAAGCGGTGTGCGCGAATTGGTTGTAAGCCCTATCCGGTTCGAAACCCTGAAAACATGTGTATCTACTGCCATTGCCGGCAGGTTAAAAACAACAGAGGCGATAACATTTGCCGTTTTGCGCCCAACACCTGGCATTTTTTGAAGCTCATCAATATCGGAAGGAACTATCCCGTTAAATTCGTCAACAAGCACTTTGGCCATCCCTAAAAGGTTTTTGGCCTTATTGTTTGGATACGAACAACTTTTTATCAAAGCAAACACTTCATCTACTGTTGCTTTTGAAAGCGAACCTGCATCCGGAAATACTTCAAAAAATGGGGGCGTGATTATATTTACTCGTTTATCTGTGCATTGGGCTGATAAAATAACAGCCACAAGCAACTGGTATGGAGACTCATACACCAATTCCGTTTCTGCCACTGGAACTTCGGTTTCAAAATATTTGACTACTTCTGCAACCCTTTCTTTCCTGTTCATTGATTTAAATACTAAGCCCTTTGATTCCTTTTTTCGGGTAATCTATTCAATTTAAAAATGGATGTTTTATTTTAAAATACAGTTTGTAAAATTACGAAACTTTGCATCTGCAATAAAAAAAAATCCCGCATTAGCGGGACTAATTTGTTAAACATCTTGTTCCTGAATTAGTTGAGTACGATGTAACAGGTTTCAAAATTATGGCAATGTACCACCTGCAAAGCTTTCGAATAACTAACCAGCATCTTCACTGTTGGCAGGCTTGAGGATAAATCCCTAAGCTCCTTTTTGCCTGATGCTTGTGAAGAATCGTTTGAGAGGGTATAGCTTTTTATCATCAATTTGGGTTTTGTTTACTAATACCCAAAAAACGCAAAAACTTTATCCTTATTGCATTTGAAAAAGAAATATTTTGCTCTAAACGCTCAAAATAATTTCCTTGCTATCAATTAATTTGCGGAGGTTAATCAGGGCATAGCGCATACGGCCTAAAGCTGTATTTATGCTAACATCGGTCTGCTCAGCAATATCCTTGAAACTCATGTCGCTGTAATGCCTCAGCATGAGCACTTCACGTTGCTCATCTGGTAGGTAATCAATAAGTTTGCGCACATCTTCGTAAATCTGATCAACTATCATCCTATCTTCGATAGAATCATCGGTAATCCTCATATTATCGAAAATATCACCATCCTCATTACAATTGTCCACAATCGGTAGTCGTTTTGCCTTCCGGAAATGATCTATAATAAGGTTGTGCGAAATCCGCATCACCCATTGGATAAACTTGCCTTCTTCTTTATAAATACCCGATTTGAGGGTATTTATAACTTTGATGAAAGCATCCTGAAATATATCATCAGCCAGATGTTTGTCTCTGACAACGAGCAGGATATACGAATAAACTTTTTGCTTGTGCCTGTTTATAAGAACCTCAAGACTATTTTCATTACCGGCGAGATAGTTGCTTATAAGCTCCTGATCGCTAACAATGGGGGTTGCCATATTTACCTCCGTTTTGGTTAGTAATTATTTGAGTTTAAGAGCGTAGAAATCTTTCGATAATGATTTTCTTTGGGTTAACAATCAGTGAAAACAGGTCTTTTTGAGTGTTATGGTTAACAACCATTTTGTACTCGCGAAATGCAAATATACAACAAAGTTGTTGTGGTGTGAATAAATGTTAATTTATTTTCGTATAATATGCTCTTTTTTTGTCTAAAAAAGTTATATCCATTTGATTAAGTGCAATATATACAAGACCTTCAAAACATTAAAAATGTTGAACAATTGCCCTAAATTATTCTTTTAAAGCCGTTTTCGGTGCTATTTGTCGTAAATGTAAGTAGCTTTGCAGCTTCTTAAGCTTCCATCGCAATTGGTTAGCGAAGTGAAAGGCAGCTTTTTTCGACAAAATTATCATGGCAAATTACGACATCGACAGTTTAAACCCCAAAAAATATATCCTTGTTAAAGGAGCAAGGGTAAATAACCTGAAAAATATATCAGTTGCATTTACCCGCAACCAACTCATTGTTATAACAGGCCTCTCAGGTTCCGGCAAATCGTCGCTAGCTTTCGACACCTTGTACGCTGATGGCCAGCGCAGGTATGTGGAGAGCCTGAGTTCGTATGCAAGGCAATTCCTTGGCAGGATGAGCAAACCAGAAGTTGATTACATTAAAGGTATTGCACCAGCCATTGCCATAGAGCAAAAAGTTAATACCCGCAACCCACGCTCAACAGTTGGCACTTCCACGGAAATATACGAGTATATCAAATTGCTGTTTGCCCGTATAGGCAAAACATATTCTCCTGTTTCGGGAGAACTGGTTACACGGCACACAGTTACCGATGTGGTGAACTCAATCATGGCGATGCCAGATGGATCACATGTCATGCTTTATAGCCCGTTAAATAAAAAAACTGATCGCACTTTACACGACGATTTGAATATTGTGCTTCAACAAGGGTTTAGCAGGGTACTGTACAAAAATGAAATACACAAAATAGAAAAAGTCCTTTCCGAAATTGATAAATTCGGTTACGATGGAATGTCAATCCTAATCGACCGTTTTACCGTTGACCAAAAAGACGAAGATTTACCTTCCAGGGCAGCAGATTCCGCTCAAACTGCCTTTTTCGAAGGCAACGGAACTTGCTTGATAAGCTATGAAACGGAGGGTAAAATTAACCATCAGGAATTCTCCAATCGTTTTGAGTTAGATGGTATTACGTTCGAAGAACCTTCAATTCACCTTTTTAGTTTCAACAACCCTTTTGGGGCTTGTAAAAAATGTGATGGATTTGGAAGCGTGATCGGTATTGATGAAGATTTGGTAATCCCCGATAAAAGCCTTTCTATTTATGAGGATGCAGTCGCATGTTGGAAAGGCGAAAAAATGAGCGAATACAAACAAGTGTTGTTGACCCATGCCCATAAGTTCAATTTTCCGGTCCACAGCCCATATTACCAACTTACCCAGGAACAACGAAAACTATTGTGGAAGGGGAACAAATACTTTGAAGGTATTGATTCATTCTTCGAAATGGTTGAAAGCCAGACTTATAAAATCCAATACCGGGTGATGCTTTCGCGGTACAGGGGAAAAACCGTTTGTCCCGATTGCCTTGGAACCCGTTTGCGCAAGGACGCCAATTATGTAAAAATAAACGAAAAATCCATCACCGATCTTGTATTAATGCCAATTGAAAATTCATATAATTTTTTCTCAAATCTTCAACTTACCGAATATGACCACAAAGTTGCTGACCGCTTATTGATCGAAATCAAAAACAGGCTCGGTTACCTGTGCAATGTTGGCCTTCCATACCTCACATTGAACAGGCTTTCCAATTCCCTTTCGGGTGGCGAATCGCAACGGATAAATATTGCTACTTCATTGGGCAGCAGCCTTGTAGGATCGTTATATATTTTGGACGAACCAAGCATTGGCCTTCATCCACGCGATACACATCTGCTTATCAAAGTGCTTAAAGGGCTTCGCGATATAGGCAACACGGTAATTGTGGTCGAACACGACGAAGAAATTATAAAAGCAGCCGACCAGGTAATAGATATTGGACCTTTGGCCGGGAGCCATGGAGGTGAATTGATGTTTCAGGGTACTTATGATGAAATGCTTCAGGATGAAAAAAGCCTTACAGGTGCATATTTGTCGGGCAAAAAATCAATCATGCTTCCTGTAAGCAGGCGGCCATGGAACGATTATATCGAGATTAAAGGAGCGCGGGAACACAACCTTAAAGGTATTGATGTAAAATTCCCGTTAAAAGTAATGACTGTTGTTACAGGTGTAAGCGGCTCAGGTAAAACTACTTTGGTAAAACGAATACTTTATCCAGCACTGAAAAAGCTCTTTGGTGGATTTGGCGAACGTTCAGGCCGATTCGATAGGCTTGAAGGCGATTACAACCTAATTTCTGCTGTCGAACTGATCGACCAAAACCCGATCGGGCGTTCCTCACGTTCCAATCCAGCCACTTATGTTAAAGCATTTGACGATATACGTGCTCTGTTTGCGGAACAGCAATTGGCTAAATTACGCGGTTACAAACCTGGATTTTTCTCGTTCAATGTTGAAGGTGGGAGGTGCGAAGAATGTGAAGGCGAAGGGATTGTAACTGTTGAAATGCAGTTTATGGCCGACTTGCATTTAACCTGCGACAGTTGCAAAGGCAAACGATATAAAGACGAGGTGCTGGAAGTAAAGTACCACGATAAAAATATTTCAGAAATACTGGATATTACCATTGAACAAGCCATCGAGTTTTTTGGTCAAAACCAAGAAAAGAATGCAAATGCAAGCCGGATAGCAGCTAAGCTAAAACCTTTGGCCGATGTTGGTTTAGGATATTTAAAACTTGGTCAATCGTCCGACACATTTTCGGGCGGAGAGGCCCAAAGGATAAAACTAGCATCATTCCTTACAAAAGGAAGCAACGACACCCCTACCCTATTTATATTCGATGAACCCACAACCGGCCTGCATATTCACGATATCAACCGTCTTTTGTCTGCTTTCAATGCCTTGTTGGACAAAGGACATTCACTGATTGTAATTGAACATAACCTGGATGTAATTAAAACTGCAGATTGGATTATAGACCTTGGTCCTGAAGGAGGCGAAAAAGGAGGTTTTGTATTATTTGAGGGTGTGCCCGAAAAACTAAAAAACACAGAATTATCGCACACGGCACAGTATCTGAAAAGTAAACTTTAAAATAATTTTATTTTACTTTTTACCTCTTTAGCAAATTTTTATTTTTAGTTTTGTGGGCAACTAACCCTAAAACTAAATCATGAAAAAACTTTACGCTTTAACAATTGCATTATTGTTCTGCATTTCAATTGGTTATGCACAAACAACATTATTTTCCGACACGTTTGAATCCTACACAGCAGGTTCAAAATTGGTTCAGCAAGCTCCCGGAACCGACTGGACAACATGGAGCAATGCTCCTGGCGGATCCGAAGACCCAATAGTTTCAAATGCTCAGGCTCATGCAGGGACCAAATCGGTGAAAATAGCACCCAACAACGACCTTGTACTTAAACTGAACGACAAAACAACAGGCCGGTATCAAATTAAAATGTTTGCCAAGGTTCCAAGTGGGAAGATTGGGTATTTTAATGTTTTACAGGATTTTGCAGCCGGAAACAGTTTATACGGCATGGAAGTATATTTTAATGTTAACGGCACTGGTACAGTTAATGCCGGAGCCGAAAACGCCGGAAGTTTTACGTATTTACAAGGAACTTGGGTTGCAATCAGCATTATTGTTGATGTTGATGATGATTTTGCAACCCTTTATGTAGATAACAACGAAGTGGTAAGCTGGAAATGGAGTTCGGGGTCGGCAGGGGCAAATTCCTTACATAAATTGGATGCAATAGACTTTTACGGCCCAACTTCTGGTGGATCTGCCGAATGTTATTATGATGATGTTGAATTTATTGAACAGCTTCCACTTTTAGGACCAGCAAACTTAGTTGCCAATGCCACAGGATCGGATGTTGCTTTAACCTGGGACGCACCAACATCGGGCGCACCTTCAAATTATTCAATAGTAAGGAACAATTTGGTTGTAAATTCGACAACAACAACCAATTCGTATAGCGACTTGAGCCTTTATCCAAACACCTATATCTACGAAGTAAAAGCGCATTATGCCGGACTTGGGTATTCACCTTCGTCAAATACTGCTGAAGTTACCATTGCCGGTGGTGTTGAACGCACAAAAGTACTTTACGAAATTGCAACCGGAACTTGGTGCCAATATTGCCCAGGGGCAGCCAAAGGAGCTGATGATATGGTTAATAACGGGCACGATGTTGCGGTTATTGAATATCATAATGGAGATGACTATGTAAACCAAGCTGGTACCGAAAGGATAAGCTATTACAACGTTACCGGTTTTCCAACTACCGAAGTTGATGGGGTTCTCGAAATGGTTGGTGGAAATGCTACAACTTCGCTTTATCCGGCTTTCCTGAATATGTACAACCAGCGTAAGCCAGTTCCATCGGTACAAATCATGGACAAGAAAATCGAGCATGTGTCGGGGGATATTTATCGCGCCACTGTAACCCTTGAGCAGGCGAATGCTTATTTTGCTTCCGATTTGGTGTTACACACTGCATTGACCGAATCGCATATTCCCGAAAATTGGTTGGGCGGACTTCATGAAGTAAATTTCGTTTGCCGCGATATGTTCCCAAATGCACAAGGCACTGCACTCGACTTCTCGGCATCCAGCACTTTGACTTTCACATTCGATTTCCCAGTTACAGGTTATGTTTTCGAAAACCTGGAATTTATTGCATTTGTACAGCATAACCCAACAAAAGAAGTGGTACAGTCGGTATCGCACCAAATGCTTTATACAGCATTACAGGAAGACCAAAAACTTGCGATTACTGTTTATCCAAACCCTGCAACTGAATTTATTACACTTCAGGCAAACAGCAAAAACCAATTTCCTTTACCATCACAAATATTTTAGGGAAAACTATGGTTTCAATGAGGCCGGTAACTTCCGAATTAACTAAAATTGATGTTTCTGATTGGAGCGCTGGAGTTTATATTGTAAAGACAAATGATGGTTTTTCGAGAAAAATTACGGTTGCTAACCGCTAAACCTTTTTTATCGAACAATCACAACCATAAATTACAGATTAAAACGGTTTGGCTTCTAAAAATAAGTCAAACCGTTTTTCTTTATCAAAGCTAATCATGGCACTAAAACATTTATCGCCAATGAGTTATGCATTTAATTCACCAAAGTGTAACACTAGTAATTATTACAAGGAAAATCGGCGGTTAAAACTATTGTCCCAACACTTACAACACGGAATAAAAAACCATAACTTTGTCCCACTTAACAAATCAAGTACAAATTATTTAACTCATACAAATGAATCGGTTTCCAATTCGGTAATTTTAGGTGCAGTTAAATACTCCGTAACCTATTAAACTTAAAGGGATTTCAAACTGAGACATTACATAAAAGTGTAAACCAATGGCAGAATATCTCTTCAAAATGGATGCACACACACAATACACCATGCTAATGCCCCGAAACTTATGAGTGAAAGCCAGTTTTACGTTGAAGTAGATGCAGTTCAAAAAAACCACGATCTGGAACGGATTTGTGGCGACAAATTCCTGACCACACGTATTTACGAAGAAAACAGAATAATCGCTGTACTTTCTGATGGCATGGGCCACGGAGTAAAAGCCAGCATGCTTTCAACCCTTACAGCAACTATGGCCCTTAAATTTGCCGAAGAACATAAGGAAGTGCGTAAAATTGCTGAGATAATAATGAACACATTGCCTGTTTGCAGCGAACGGCAAATGAGTTATTCAACTTTTACCATTGTTGATATTGATATTGACGGGGAAACCCGAATACTCGAATACGACAATCCACAAACATTTGTGCTTCGCGGCAATTTGCAGATTGATCCAGGATGGGAAATAATCACCCTCGATTCCGAAAAAAATTCCGGCAAACAACTTAGAACCTGTTCCTTTAAGCACCAAAAAGAAGATCGGATTATAATATGTTCCGACGGCGTGCCACAATCGGGAATGGGTAGCCCTAAATTCCCGTTCGGCTGGGGAATTGAGAATTTAGAACAGTATGTGCATCAGTTGGTTAGTTCCGACCTTACCATTTCGGCAACCCAATTGGCCGCAAAAGTCGTGAATATTGCCAACCTAAACGATGGCTACCACCCAAAAGACGATACTACATGTGCCATCATCTATTTCAGGGATCCCCGAAAACTGCTTTTGTGTACAGGCCCTCCTTACGAAGAAATCAATGATGTGGTACTTGGCGAAGCAGTTAAACAGTTTGAAGGAAAAAAAATCATTTGCGGCGCAACAACCGGTGATATTGTTTCGCGGCAACTTGGTTTGCCCATTGTTGACAGCTTTGAGTTTGACGATCCCGATCTTCCTCCATTATCGTTTATGGAAGGCATTGATTTGGTTACAGAAGGCATACTTACTTTGGGAAAGGTGTCGGATTTGCTTAAAAAATATTCCCCAAGACTTAAACTTGGCAAAGGCCCTGCCGACCAAATTGTAAAGCTGTTGCTCGAGAGCGATGAAATCCATTTTATTATAGGTACCCGTATTAATATTGCCCATCAAGATCCAAACCTGCCAATAGAACTCGAAATCAGGCGAACAGTGGTGAAACGCATAAGACGAACACTTGAGGAAAAGTTTTTAAAAGAAGTGAAAATCAGGTATATATAAAAATATTTGTGATAATAATGACTGTTAGGGTGTTAGGCTGTTAGGCCGACTACCCAAAAGATATTTTTACCCAATTAATTGTCAGACTAACCAATTTCATAGAGGACATGGCTGGTTTTATAGAGATGTCGGATGTGGGATGTCGGATTTTGGATTGCGGATTGCGGATTTGGGATCACTGATTTGGGATTGGGATTGGGTGGTAATTTACAAAAGAAAACCTGGATTTTGAGAGGATTTCGACATCTATACAGGGGCTTCCCATTGCCATAATTAAATTAAGCTTCATTCTATTACTAAATTCATTTTAAGGTTTTTTACAAAAGGTTAAACAAAAAAACATTTTAAGTGTTTCAGTTAAAATAAAACCTCAAAGATACCGATGATAAGCTATTCAATAAAAGACCTGGAAAAAATCACAGGTATCAAAGCCCATACTATACGCATTTGGGAAAAGCGTTATGGAATAGTTGAACCTTCACGTACAAATACAAACATCCGCTTTTATTCCGATAAAGACCTCCGGCATTTGATGAATGTTGCCATTCTTAATAAATATGGCTACAAGATTTCAAATTTACAAAGCATGACCGAAGCAGAAATAAACAATTGTATTCTTGAACTTACCAATCAGGATATTGATAACGACTATCAGGTTGACAGCTTGATAATGGCAATGATTGAACTTGACGAACCAAGGTTTGAGAAAATAGTAGCTTCATCTATTTTAAAAGACGGTTTCAGCTATACTTTCGAAAACCTGCTTCACAGATTTTTAGAGAAAGTTGGTATTTTATGGCAAATCGGTACAATAGTACCAGCGCAGGAACATTTTATTATCCAACTAATTAGGAGGAAATTAATTTTGGCAATTGATGGTCAAGAGAAACATCTCGACAAGGGCAAAACCTTCCTTCTTTTCCTGCCTGAAAACGAATTCCACGAACTTGCATTATTATACCTTCACTTCCTCATACGTAAGGCCGGCCACAAAGCCATATATCTTGGTCAAAATGTGCCTTTGCAGAATATTAAAAATGTTTTTGATATCCATCATGTTGACTATTTACTAACCTCGGTAATTTCATTTATCAACGAAGAACCGATGCTTGCATTAATAAATGAACTTAATCAATTGTATAGTGACAGAAAAATACTTTTGGGCGGTAATTTCCAGCATTTCGAATCACTGATTTTCCCCGAAAACTTCATTTTATTCCGCACTTTGCCCGAATTTGCCAAATTTCTCTCAGAACAATAGACTATTACAAATCAAAATATATTTTTTATATAATTAATTGTCAAATAGATATGTGACAGATGTAAAATAGTAACAAAATTTTAACATTACTTTTCAACCTTGTTTAACAAATAGTTGTATATTGCAAACACTTTTAAACAACTCTAAATTACAGTTTTGGCAATACGAAAAACATGTTCAAAACGAAAGCTTATTTTTAACAAATATTTAACTTTATTTAGACTGATTATAAATAATATTGTTTAACTTTGCATCGTAATAATTAAACACTTCGCACCATGACACAGATAGAATTCGATCATAAGTTGATAAGCCTCTACCAAAACCTTGAGTATTACGCTAACTTGTTAACTTCCAACCGCGAAGAAGCTAAGGATTTGATACAAGATACGTATTTGAAGGCTCTCGCTAACCGCGATAAATTTGCTGCTGACACCAACCTAAAGGCTTGGACATACACCATAATGAAAAATACTTTCATTAATAATTACCGAAGGAATCAGAAAGCAAATACCATTATTGATAGTACCGAAGATTTGTTTTACCTTAACATCCCGCGCAAATCCGATTTCCCTTCACCTGACTCGAAATATTCGGAAAAGGAAATAAACAAAAGCATTTCAAAATTGGATGCCGATCAGCGTATGCCTTTTGAAATGCACCACCAGGGGTACAAATACAAAGAAATTGCCGATCATTTGAATATTTCGATAGGTACAGTGAAGAGCCGCATTTTTTTCACACGCCGCAAACTAATGGATACGTTAAAAGACTTTGCTGATTAAACTACTTTTAAAATGAATTTATGCCACAATTCCTTTAATGGGTTTGTGGCATTTTTATTTTTGTTTGTAAGTGAGAATTGGTAACAAACATTTTTTCGAACAGTGTCTTGAATTTTTAATAACACTCAGAATTTGGTGTTAATTTTGGCAAATTAGAACCGAACGATAAAAATAATCTTTTGCCAGTTTACCTACTTACATTTTTTAAAATCACAAAGTCAAGTAATAGCATACAATTATGGACAAAGCTGAAGCTGAACATCAAATAAAAAAACTAGTTAATGAACTTAACAGCCATAACTACAATTATTACGTGAAGGCGGATCCAACAATTTCGGACTATGATTTCGATATGTTGCTCGAGAAGCTTTCTGCTATGGAAAAAGAATACCCAGAATTGGTTTTGCCCGATTCACCAACACAACGTGTTGGAGGAGCCATCACCTCTGAGTTCAATTCATTTCGGCACACCTATCCTATGTTATCGCTATCCAATACCTATTCGGAAGGAGAATTGCGTGATTTTGATGAACGCGTCCGGAAAATTATTGATGGTGAGGTTGAATACATCTGCGAATTGAAATTTGATGGCCTTTCTATCAGCTTGACGTATGAAAACGGATTATTGGTAAGGGCATTGACACGGGGTGATGGCGAAAGTGGAGATGATGTTACTACCAATGTAAAAACAATACGAAGCATTCCTCTCCGGCTGAACGGGAAAGGGTTTCCGCAATCTTTCGAAGTGCGGGGCGAAATTATACTACCCCGGCCGGGTTTTGAAAAAATGAATCAGGACCGGATTGAAATTGGCGAAAACCCATTCGCAAATCCAAGAAATGCTGCTGCGGGCAGCCTAAAATTACAAGATTCTGCCGAGGTTGCACGACGTCCTTTGGATGCTTATATGTACTATGCTTTAGGCGATGCACTAACCTTCGAAACCCATCAGCAAAGCCTTAAAACCATTTCGCAATGGGGCTTCAAAATTTCGGATCATACAGCTCTATGCAAATCAATAAACGAAGTACTTTCATTTATTGCAAAAATGGCAAAGGATCGGGACACACTTACTTTTGATATTGATGGGATTGTAATTAAAGTAAATTCGCTCGAACAACAACAAGCTTTGGGTTATACTTCCAAATCGCCCCGCTGGGCCATTGCGTACAAATATAAAGCTGAACAGGTTGCAACTCAATTATTATCCATTGATTATCAGGTTGGAAGAACTGGGGTAGTAACCCCTGTCGCAAATTTGAAGCCGATACAACTTGCCGGAACCACAGTAAAACGTGCCAGCCTGCACAACGCCGATATTATAGCAAAGCTCGATGTTCGAATTGGAGATCAGGTATTTGTAGAAAAAGGCGGTGAAATAATTCCCAAAATAATAGGCGTTGACCTTAGCAAACGCGATATGTTTGCCGAACAGGTTACTTTTATTGAAAAATGCCCCGAATGTGGCACCAAATTAGAACGGCAGGAAGGCGAGGCTGCCAATGTTTGTCCAAACGAGGATAATTGTCCGCCACAGATTAAAGGCAAACTCGAACATTTTATCCATCGCAAAGCCATGAACATTGACAGCTTAGGCGAAGGAAAAATTGAGATCCTCTTCGACAATCACCTTGTAAAAAATATTTCCGACCTCTATAACCTAACTTACGACTCCATTTTAGGATTAGAAAAAATAAATAAAGACAGTGATAGTGCGAAAGATAAAAAACTCAGTTTTAAGGAAAAGACAGCCGAAAATATAATAAATGGAATAGAAACGTCGAAAAAGACACCTTTTGAGAAAGTGCTTTTTGCCATAGGGATTAGATATGTAGGAGAAACGGTGGCCCGGAAACTTGCCTTTCATTTTAAAGATATTGATGCAATTATTTCAGCTACAAATGAAGAATTGCAGGAGGCAGAGAATATAGGCGAAAAAGTAGCCGGAAGCATATTTGCATATTTTCGAAAACCAGAAAACCTGTTAACCATTGAAAACCTAAAATTGGCAGGTTTGAATATGAAAATCGAAAAACAACCGGAATTAGCATCGTCCACATTAGTTGGTAAAAACATAGTGGTAACAGGCTCTTTTGGTTCACCCAAACGCAGAAAAGAATTAGAAGAATTGGTTATTATGAACAGCGCCAAATTGTCAGGGAGTGTTACGTCAAAAACAAGTTTTGTGGTCGCAGGTGAAAATATGGGGCCAGAAAAGCGACAAAAAGCTCTCAATTTAGGAATACCTGTGATAAGTGAGGGTGAATTTATCGAAATGCTTGGGTAATAGCAAACTTGGATTGTTTTTTGCAGGATTGCCTAATCGTTGTTATTGGTTAAATCTTTCAACCCCAACTACCGAAACCGGTTCTTTATCATACAAAACAAATATTTGAATGGCACCAATAAATAAAAATATTGAAAATGTTTTTGAAAGCGTTTGCAACTTGGTTTATTCCAATCGTTTAGCTGAAGCTTCAGTTGAACTGGAAATATTGTTGGAAGGAATAACTGCATCGGATATCAGTTCGCAGGTCGAAGAAATTAAGCAGACATACCAAATGCTGTTAGAATACAATTTTAAAGGAATACCCGACCCACAGCGTGATTCAATTTTTTCAAAATTAAAAGTTTCCTTTCTCGAATTGGCCGACCGCGTCCGCCAAAAAGCATTTACACGATCGGGATTGCAGATTTACCAGTTAAAAGCGCGTATTGAAAGTGAGAAGGAGGCCACAAAAGAAGAAGCAACCAGGAAAATCGATGGTTATTCTTTTGATTTGGAATTCAGCAAGTTACTGAATTATTCTGAACTTTCGTCAAGTCATTCGGTACATGAAGCACTCCCAACCATTTCACCAAAGCTGTTCCAGCAGATGTGGCTCACAGATAAATATACCGAAACCGATCTGCTGCTTCTTAAAGCCATAAGGGAATCCGGAAATTTACCCTGGCACGAGAAATGTTTGGCCGTAAGCGCAATTACGCTAAGTTTGATCAACTGTTTCGACAAAGAGAAATTTGTTGTGTTATGCGATTTCTACATGGATCGGCAACATGAGGTTTGGCAAAGGGCTTTTGCCGGACTTGTTATCGCTGCATTTATCTACAACAAACGCATTGAACTGTACCCAAAAATCCAGTCAAAATTAACTGAATGTTTTTCCGGTTTAAATTTTGCGGTTGACTTGAACAGGTTTTTGCTTCAAATTTTAAAATCGTTTGAAACAGAGAATATTACACGAAAGTTTCGGGATGAAATCCTTCCTGATGTACAAAAATTCGAATCAAAAATCCGTCAGAAATTAGATATAGACAACCTGATCAACAATGAGGTATTTGAAGATAAAAATCCCGATTGGGGAAAGCTTTTCGAGGACAATCCTGACCTTTTGAACAAAGTTGAGAAAATGTCGGAAATGCAAATGGAAGGCATGGATCTTTTTATGGGGGCTTTTTCAATGCTGAAGAATTTTGAGTTTTTCAGGGAAATATCAAATTGGTTTCGCCCTTTTTACAAAGAAAATGAAAATGCCCAAAATGCAATCAATAACGAAATGGGGGCAAAACAGTCGTTTTTAACAGGATTGGAAGACTCGTTTTATATATGCAATTCCGATAAATATTCCTTCTGCTTTAACATCGATCAGCTTCCAGGCGAACAAGGCAATAATATAATGAACCTATTCAACATGGAGGCCGAGAATATGCGTGAACTTACGCGCGAAGATGGTATTTTGAACAAACCAGGCAAGGACACATATATTTTCACACAATACATACAGGATTTATACAGGTTTTTTAAACTGCACCCTTTCAGGACCGATTTTCGAGATATTTTCACCCTGCACTGGGATATTTCGTCCAACTGGTTAATTCTCAATATTGATGATAGCACAAGCGTTTTGCGAAACTTAGCTGAATATTATTTCGAGAAACAGCATTTTGGCGAAGCTTTAGATTTATTCCTCACTTTGGCACAAAAACCTGGAACCGATCAGGCAGTACTCGAAAAATTGGCCTATTGTTATCAAATGAAGTGCGACTATAAGTCGGCAGTTGAGTATTACAAAAAGGCCGAATTATTTGACACAAACCGGTTGTGGGGTTTAAAAAAAATCATATTCTGCTATCGGAAATTGAGCGACGTTGCTTCGGCATTAGAATGGAGCATCGAAGCCGCCACTCTCGAACCTAACGATGCTTACATACAAACTATGTTAGGCAACTGTTATCTCGACCTCGATCGCTATGAAGATGCTCTAAACCATTATTTTAAGGCAGAAGTTCTTTCGCCAGAGAATAAAAAAATACTCCGCCCTATAGCATGGTGTTGCTTGGTTACCGGCAAACTCGATCTGGCATACAATTATCTTGAAAATATTATGCTAATTGATTGTACTGCAATTGATTTGGTTAATTCAGGCCATGTTGCATTATGCCTCGGCAAAAAGCCGGAGGCTATCAAATATTATTTATCAGCCATTTCAAGTGATGGATACAGTTTCAGGCAATTTTTGGAAACATTTGATTCCGACAAACATGTTTTAGAGGCAAATGGTGTAGAAACTATTGAATTTCAATTTATTAAAGATTTTATAAGGATCAAATCAGGATCTTAAACAAATGGAATCTGACTTTTTAACCAACAAAAGAATGATATAATAACACCAATTTGTCTTTAGGAATCAATTGCTTTAGCATTTCAATAAACTGGAGTACTAAGATCATTGACATAAAATGTGGTATTGCGTTGAGAAATAATGTTTTTAAAATAGCTCCCGACAAAAAGATTGTTACGATTAAATTAGAGGAAGAAACGATTCTTAAAATTCAAAATATTAGTCGTCTGATTTTAAAATTATCATTCAAAACCTATTACTTTTCTGAATTGTTAATATTAACCAATAAGATCATGTTTTATTGAGGTTTGGAACGTTTTTTGAGTCAATTTTTAAAAACCAAAATTATGAAACGTATAATTTTCCTCAGCCTTATATTTGTCGCCTTTGGTTCAGTTTTAGCCCAACCATTTAAGAAAGGCTCCGACAATCCACAATCCAAAAATGTTTCTGCTTCAATTGCACAAGTGTTTACCACTCCGGTAATTGAAAACATGAATGTTTACCCCAACCCAGCAATTGATTTGCTCAAGGTTAGCTTCAAAAGCAACCACAGTGGCAGTATTGAAATTTTTCTAATAAACACCATCGGCAAACGAGTATATAATCAGGAATCAACAATAGAAATAGGCAATAACCTAATTTCCATTGATATCAGGAGCAAAGCAATTGAGCCTGGAGTTTATTTCATACAATGTGTTGCAGATAATGAAGTATTTACCAGAAAATTGATTGTGAAATAATTCTTACAAAATATCTGAAAACCCGACTTAGCGTTAAATTATCTATACTTCCGAACAAAAACCTACATAAACAGGATTTATACTTACTTTTGTATCTCAAAATAATACATTTTCTCTCATTTTGAGAAAAACACACAAATGAAACATTCAAAACGAAAGGTAACAGTATTTGCATTAATTTCAATACTTATATACCTTGCACCCAATTTCGTGCAGGACTACCATCGTATTTGGGGTCATAAAAACAACTTTTGTGAAATTTTAAATGTTTCGGGAACCCAAATCCACGAACAACACAATAAATGTGCTGCTTGTAAATTTGAATTTAGTATTATTGAAGATATTGCCATTTTTGTGTATTCCCCATCCTTATACCCAAAGTATTGTTTGTTTGCCGAAAAAGGTAAAAACCAAATTCAAAAAACCGCTTTTTATTATTATAATCTTCGGGCACCACCCACAGCTTAATTTCCCTTTACTTTTTGTTCAGCTACTTACATAGCTGTGTTTTACCACCGACTAAAGTCGGTGGTAATTGAAATGCTGGATTTTCTGTTAAACAGCACCTATGTACAGTTTTTGTTGTTCTGTTGCCACTGGCTTCAGCCAGTGGCAACAGAAGATTTACTGTTTTTGTTTTACCACTTACTAAAGTTAGTGATAATTGAAATCCGGGATTTTCTTTTAAACAGCACCTATGTACAGTTTTTGTTGTTCTTTTGCCACTGGCTTCAGCCAGTGGCAACCTAAGATTTACTGTTTTTGTTTTACCACTGACTAAAGTTAGTGGTAATTGAAATGCTGGATTTCCTTTTGAGCCCAAATGTATAGTTTTTGTAGTTCTATTGCCACTGGCTTCAGCCAGTGGCAATAGAAAATTAAATAGCCAAACCTAGATCAATGGATATTATGTTGTTTTCTAACTTCAGGATGCAAAGCAGTAATTTCACCACAAATAATTTTAATTAAAGTATTTAGGCATTCTAAAGTTGCCTCAACAATACTTTCACATACCTAAAATACAAAAAACGAAAATGAAAAAGATATTAATTACCTGTGCAATACTATTGTTCACATTCACAATTAATGCACAAAACAAAATATCAGGAACAGTTACCGATCAGAACAATGTGCCGCTTTACGGGGCAAGTGTGTTTATGCCAGAAATGAACAAAGGAACCGCCACTGATGAAAACGGACGATATGAACTTACAAACCTACCAAGTGGAAAGTTCAAAATCCAGTTTTCGTTTATTGGATATTCCAATGTAATTGAATCTATCGAATTAAACAATAGCAGTTTGACACTGAACATTTCCCTAATTTTTTCAATAATAGGAACAGAGGAAATTGTAATAACTGGCGGATATAATTCGACACAACATGAAAATGCGGTGAAGATAGAAACGCTTAAACTCAATTTTAAGGATATAAAACCATCACCAAATTTCATGGAAATCCTCACCAAAATTCCGGGAGTTGACATGATTTCAAAAGGAAGTGGGATTTCAAAGCCAGTAATCCGAGGCCTTTCTATGAACGATATTTTGGTTTTAAACAATGGGGTGCGCTTCGAAAACTACCAATATTCGAGCCATCACCCTCTTGGGATTGATGAATTTGGCATTGAAGATGTTGAAGTAATTAAAGGGCCAGCTTCATTGCTTTATGGTTCGGATGCTATTGGTGGTGTAATAAATTTCATAAAGGAAAAACCAGCCCCTGTTGGGACTATTGTTGGTGATTATAACCTGCAATTGTTTTCGAACACGTTGGGAATGACGAATAATTTAGGTGTAAAAGGTGCATCAAGGCATATATTTGGAGGGTTAAGGTTTGGACAAAAAACAAATGCCGATTTTCTACAAGGAGGTGGCGAGTTTGTACCCAATTCGCGCTTCAACGAATATTCGTTAAAAACAAACGGAGGCTACACAGGAAAAGTTGGTACGTTTAAACTGTTTTACGATTACAATACCCAAAAACTTGGACTTGTTGAAGATGAAGCAATTGAAGCAATAACAGATAGGGGAAGGGAAAACAAGATTTGGTACCAGCAATTGAAAACACATTTATTGTCAGCGCAAAACAAGTTGTACTTGGGGAAATATAAAATAGATTTTAATGCAGCTTACCAAAATACGGAGTTGATCCATTTTGGGGAAATAGACTTTTATGAAATCCAAATGATGCTAAAAACATTCACTTATGAAACCCGTTTGCATTTACCATCGGGCGAAAACTCGGAATATATTGTTGGATTTCAAGGAATGAATCAAACAAACACTAACCTTTACGAAAGAGAAACCCAACTGCTTCCCGATGCCACAACCGATAATTACTCGGTATTTGGGTTATTGCAACATACATTTTTCAAGAAGCTAAAATTACAGACAGGCATCAGGTATGATAACAAAGCCATAACCACCCAAGCAATTGGATTGCCCGAAACCACTGCTTACCGGCCAGCAATTGATAAAAGTTACAACAGCGTAAGCGGTTCATTGGGTGCAACTTATAATGTAACAGAGGAGCTTCTTTTTAGGGCAAATGTGGCAGCGGCATACCGAACACCAAACCTTGCAGAACTTACATCAAACGGGCAGCACGAAACACGCTACGAACTGGGCGACAACAACCTGATACCCGAGAAATCGTATGAAATGGATTTGAGCCTGCATTATCACAAAGCAAATTTCACTATTGATGCCGCAGGATTTTACAACTTGATAAACAACTACATTTTCATTTCACCAACGGGTGATACAACAGATTCAGGGCTTGGGGTTTTCAAATATATGCAAACCAATTCTTCGCTCATTGGGGGCGAGGCAGGGGCACATTTTCACCCACAAGCTATAAATTGGTTACATTTTGAAGCAGCATATACCACAGTATTGGGCAAACAGACCAACGGCGAATATTTGCCATTTGTTCCAGCCAATAAAGTAAAACTCGAATTTAGGGTTGACAGGAAAAAGCTTTTGATCTTTAACAACCCCTATTTCTCAATCAATTCGGCCACTGCATTTGACCAAAACCATGCAGCCCCCGACGAAAGTACTACAGATGGCTACACCCTAATTGATTTATCCGTCGGTGGAAACCTGAAATTGAAAAACCAATTGGTTTTTATTGGGATAAGTGCCGGCAATGTGTTGGATAAAAAATACACCGACCATCTTTCAACTTTAAAAGAAGTGAATTTATTAAACCCAGGCAGGAATATTTCGCTGACACTGAAAGTGCCGTTTGCGATTAAAAGCGACCCCAAATAAGGCTTGATTTAAAAACTGATACAGCGTAAATTCCAATGCCTAAAAAGGCAAAATGCCCGGGGATTTTCCGGGCATTTCGCTTTTACACAGTTCAATTTCAATTAGTTGTTCAATACTTGTATCTTTTTACCCAACCACCGGCCATTAATCTGCAACTGCAAGATGTAAATACCAGATGGCCATTTGCAATCAACAATTGTTCTGTTTGTATTTGGTGAAAGGGAGGCCACAGTTCTACCTGTAACATCCATTACAAGCAACAGTTGAATAGGATCATTTGTTTCAACAACAGTACTTCCATTAATTACCGGATTTGGGTAAACCCGTATTAGGTTCAGTATGTTTTCTGTTATCCCAACATTCGAATCACAAGTTAAGGTTATATCCCATCCAGATTTGCTTATTGTTGAATTTGAAATAAACTGGAACGTTAAAGCACCTGTTGAATTGGTTGCCACAATGTTTGAAGGGTTGGAGGAACCACAAACAGTAGCCAGGAGATTACTGCCAATTGATAAGCCATCAAAAACTAAAAGCTTGTCATTGTTGCAATTGGCTCCACCCTCTTCAATATCTAAACTATTGAAAATTGCGGTAAGTTTCCTTGTAGGCTCTGTTGGGGTGAATGTTATGACACTGTTTTCACTTCCTTCGTAATTGAAATTGGGGCCGCCTGTATCAAAAAATTGTGCATCGCACACTGAGTAGGCTTTGTTGGCCATAATATACCACGGCTTTACTTCTATATAATCGGTGCGGACAAGTGAATCGGCTGCACCAGTGCGGGTTACTACTAATTTTACATTGAATTTTCCAGGTTGTTGATAGCTCACAACTGGGTTTCTTTCAAATGAAGAAGAAGGGGTTCCCCCTTCAAAAGTCCATTTCCAGGAAGTTGGGTTTCCGGCTGATTGATCTGTAAAATTTATAGTTTGGTCCACAGCCAAAAGGGTTGAATCGGCAACAAAATTTGTAATAAGTTTTCCGTTATACAATTGAACATCAAGTATTGTAACTTGCTGATCAACAATTTGTACAGGGAAAGTTTTTGGCAGATATCCGTTAGCCGAAAAAGTTACGTTATACATTCCTCCTTTTAGCAAGCGGTGATAATCGCCAACATGAGGATCGGTGTAAACATGGGAACTATCTTTATCAAAGCCTGAAATGTAAACCTTGGCCAACAAGGGTTGTCCAGTTATAGAATCGGTTACCAAACCTGAAAGCCCAAATCCTGATTCCTCGATCATGTTAAGCAATGAGCGATAGTTATAATTCCAATGGTTGATAAGTTGGCTTTCGGGCAATAGTTTAGTGTCTGATATTTCGATGGTTACTTCGCGGCAATTGCGGAAAAAGTTCATATAATCCTGACGGCCACCGGTAATTTCGTACCAAGCATAACCGTTCGTGATTCCGTTAACAAATTGGTTCATGTAATTTGCGGGAGCATGAAGATGAACGGTATCGGCATATTCGCGGCTAACATAAACCCACCATGCATCATCGGCACTCAGTTTTGACCAGGTATCCCATGGATAATTTACTACCTCCTCACCACCATGGAAATTTGCCCCCATAGTAAAAGTATTAAAACCGGCAAAATTCATAAACGCAACGGTTTCAGGCTGCCAAGGGTTCCCATCGGGATGTTGCCCCGCCTTGGGATCAGGATAATTGCGGTTACAATCAATATTGTTGGCATTGCCTCGTGTTGCACCATTAACAGAATTGTTTCCACCTTTGTATGTGCCATCTGGATTGGCAAGGGGGCAAATTACAATGTCAATATTATTTACCATGTTGGTTATCCGGTCATCGGCTCCATATCCGGTTAGCAGGTAATCCACCAAATGGAGCATCAAAACATAACCCGTGGTTTCATCACCATGTATGCTTGAAGAATACAGGAATTCAGGTTCGTTTTCCTGAACATCAACACTGTCGGTAATCCGAAGTGCCAATATTTTTCTGCCACTTGCAAGGGTAGTGATGGTAATAAGTTTGCAAATATCAGGATGATCGGTGGCAAATTGCTGCATCAAGGTTTCGTAGGCGGTATAAGTTGGGTAATAATTCCAGGTAAGTACTTGTTTAGGGTCATCGGTCATTTGCACCGGGAACAATTCAGATGGAGCTGTAAGCACTTCATAGTTATATCCATAACTCACAAAATCAACAAATTCCTTTTTATTTGCATAAGCAAAAACCGTATTCCCTTGAATGTCGCTCAATGAAATTTTACTCGTGAGAACAGAAAGGTGTGAAAGGTCGGGGAGTTGAAAACTAAAATAAACCTCCCCCCTACGGTTGAGTTCTTGTTGGGCACGTGCATGTTGTGGGGAAACAACTTGAGACTGCAATGTACTGACTGTTAACAGCAAGCAGAAAAGTAGAAAATCCTTTTTCATTGAATCCATTTATTTATTTGTAACATTTTCTATTTCAGCCATCAGGGCCAAAAGTTGGTTGTAATGGGGTTTCTCTATTTTCACCAACGGTAAGCGCAGGTTGTTTGCTATCAATTGTTTTATTTCCAAGGCTGCTTTAATCCCGGATGGGTTTCCATCGGCAAAAATGGAGTTGATA
>CAJAXK010000458.1 GCA_903946925.1 uncultured Bacteroidales bacterium
CGGCAGAGCTTCCCTCCGTTTCACCTGACCATACAAAGTTAAATACAGTCAACTAAAAAATAAAATTGAGTTACAAACAGTTGAATTAGAAGTTTAGTCTTTTTTGTCAACCAAAATCATGAAAGCACATTCCAATAACCATTAACCAATAACTAATAACCAATAACGATTACCCAATAACCAACAAAATGATAAAGAAAAATTTAGTTAAAGGATATAAGGACGAAGCCTATCCGCCGGTTCCAACAAGTGGCACTCGTTTCTGGAGGAAGTTTTTCCCCTGGCAGATTGTGCGTTTTTTCGTTTTGAACCTTAAAATTATGAGGATAATTATTGGAGGCCATTCATAACAGGTGTCGGCGATATTTTGTCATAATTTTATTTTTGTAAGGATGCTTTGATGTAAAAAACAATGTACATTTGTATATATGTTAAGAGACTTTAAAGCATACATCAGGAAGGAAGATTTATTTGCAGAGTCCGATCGCATATTACTGGCAGTCAGTGGTGGGGTCGATTCTATTGCTATGGTTCGGTTGTTTAAGGATGCCGGTTTAAATTTCGGTATTGCACATTCCAACTTCGGTTTGCGGGGCGAAGAATCTGATGGGGACGAAGATTTTGTTAGGAATCTTGCAACTGAATTAGGAGTTCCGTTTCATGTTACACATTTTGATACCAAACAATTTGCCGCCGGGCAAAAAATTTCAATACAGATGGCTGCGCGCGATCTGCGCTATGAATGGTTCAATGAAGTTTTAACCCAAAACGGGTATAACTATATAGCCACTGCACATCATCTCGACGATCAGGCTGAAACCTTTTTTATCAATATTTTACGCGGAGCCGGCATCAGCGGTATGCACGGCATTTTACCTAAACAAGGCAAAATAATACGGCCGTTAATGTTTACAACGCGCGAAAGGATTTCTTCGTTTGCCCTTGATTTGCAATTGGCATGGCGCGAAGACCGCTCGAATAAAAGCCGTAAATACCTGAGAAACAAGCTCAGGCTGGATGTTCTTTCCGAACTCTACAAAATTAATCCTCAATTCAGCCATAAGCTTAATGATTCGATAAACCACCTACGCGATGTGGAATCAATCTACAATAGCCATATTGCAGGGATTACTGCCGATTTAGTTCAAAATACGCCCGCAGGGATTTTGATTTCTATTGACTGGATATACGAATATGAACCACACGACACCTATTTGTTCGAACTACTTAAACCTTACGGTTTTACGTTTGCAGTTGTAAAAGAAATCGTCCATTCGCTTGATACTTTTTCGGGTAAGATTTTCTATTCCCAAACCCATCGCTTGCTCCGCGATCGTGAAAATTTTATCATTCAGCCATTAAAAGATTTGAAAACAGAATCATTATTTAAAGAAATTTATTCTATAAACCGGGAAACCACCAAAATTGACAATCCAATTCAGCTTGAGATTTTTGAAACTTCAGAGATTGATGGCTTGCAGATGGGAAAACCTTCAATTGCGTGTATTGATACCGAAAAACTTGTATTCCCTTTGCAACTGCGCAAATGGGAAAAAGGGGATTGGTTTATGCCTTTGGGATTGAAGGGAAAGAAAAAACTGAGCGATTTTTTTATCGATCAGAAATTCTCGCTCGCCGAAAAAGAAAAAACATGGCTTTTGGTGTCAGGAAACGATATTGTGTGGGTAATCGGCAAAAGGATTGATAACCGTTTCCGGATTACATCCAAAACAAAAAGTGCATTTGTAATTTCCTGTGCCGACGAACCCAAAGAACCCGAAAAACCTTCCTGTGGTTGCAGCCTGTTTTTTAGCTAATAAATATTAGGGCAATAAATTTATCACCTCCGTCAATCAATAATATTGTTTTGATTTCATTTTAACCAACAAAAAGCCGGAAATATATTTGCTTTCCGCTAACTATAAGCCTTCATCTACAGGTTGTTCCGCTGGGATTTCCGCTGGAATTTCAGTAATTCTAAATACATCTTCTTTATTTCGTGGCCTGCTTGTCTGTCTCCAGTTGAAACCCTTAAGCAAGCGCTGGTCGGCAGGTACATCCTTATCCGGAAACATGTTCCCGGCGGGCTTATCAAAGTAAACAATACGTTCAATTTTAGTGTCTTTCACATAAAGCCTCATACGGCTTCCTGCTGCTTTATTCACGCCAACAAGATATTTGCCATCATCACGCACATAATAAACTGTTTCGGCATTGCCATTTACATCAATACTCGACAGTTCGTTATTTACAAAATAGCCAATCATGTTTTTGCCCCTAATCTGGTTATATGCAATGTTTGTATCTTTCGAAACTATGAATGCCGTACTATACATAAAAATTTGCTTCACTCGGCCTTTGCCTGTCAGTATCCTTATTGTATCGGCTGTCAACTGGTTTTCGCCCGACCACAATACCGGCATCCGGAACATGGTAATCAGCGAATCCGCAAAACTATAATGCAGCGAATCGGCAATCCCTTGTATATCCTTTCGGTAAAACCGGGCATTATAATAAGCAAGCACCTCTTTTGTCTCATTTCTGGCTGTGTCGAAATTCGCTTTTAGGGTATCAGCATGAAGGTACAATGTATCTTTCTTGTCGCCCATCATGGCAACAGCTTTATTGGTAAAGAAAACATGGCCTTTGCTTCGCCAGTATTCTGCAAAATTTCCCTTAATCATCACATGCTGAACAGTATCTGTCATAACCACATGGTTTACAGCCTTTCCATATTTAAGTTTTTCGTTGTAGTAAAGGCTGTCGCCTGTAAGCCTGCGGTTATCGTCAACAAGCAGAGCATTTATACTAAACCTCGATTTACTTGTTTCGCGATCATATTCACCATCTTCGCAGTATAAGTATGAATCCTTACCCTTTAAGATTGTTGGCCCTAAAAAATAGGAAATCCGCGAAACCGTATTGTATTTCAGCGTATCACAATTTATTTTGTATTCAGGATTGGTAAGTACCACGTTGTCGCGGAAGTACATCAGTTTTTGGCTGGTATAATAATGGCACCTCCGGCTGGTGAGCACATTATCGCCATTAACCATTTTGCCGCCTGTTGTATAATTTGCAATCCCGGTATTACGGTCAAAAACCATGTAATCGGTGGTAAGCGTTGTTTGTTTGTCAACAAGTTTCACATCTTCGCGCACCACCGCAATTTTGGTATTTCCGTCGTAATGAAGGAATTTCCCGTAAAGGTTCAGTGTATCGCTCGATTTTATGCGCACATGGCCATAACAATCCAAGGTATTGGTGCTTTCGTAATACCAGGCACTATCGCAATACAAATATGCGCCTTCATGCTCAAACACAGGGTAATTGAGCATACGCAACTGCTCGCCCAAGCCAATGTTTTTCTGCATGGTTCCTGATGTGATATTTATCCGGGTGCGTTGGGCCACAACGGATTGCATGGTGCAAAAAACTGCCCAAATGAAAATGATGTGAAAAACTACAAAACGTGAACCCTGCATGTGAAATATTAATGGCGGCAAAGGTAAGTAATGTGGGCAAATAGTAGGATGTTTGAAATTGCAATGCAATATTGAAGCCTCTCCGAAAACCTAAAAATGAAGAATCGCCACTAAGGCACTACGACTCAAAGGTTCACAAAGTATTGTTATTCAGCGTTATAAACTTAGTGGTACTTAGAGACTTTGCGCCTTTGTGGCGAAAAAATACTTTTCGGAGCGGACTTAAGAGCGGAATTTTTCATAACCCAAACCTTCGCAAAGATAACATTTTACGGCCATCAATATTTTAACTGCCAAATCCAAAATGACAAATCCAAGCCCTGTGCAAATACCTCTTAACTGACCAATTCGGCTGATTCCCGAAACCACTCAGTGATATAAAATCGGTATCGGGTGATAAAACCATGCCATCGGCTGATTCTATTTTCTTCACCTTTCAGTACATTATACTTTTGCCTTCAAATTACTAACAATTTAAAATTCAAGGCTATGAAAACAATAAAGTTTGCAATTGGAATCACAATCCTATTAATAGGAAGTGCATGTTTTTCGCAACCCGGCAAAGGTGGAATGAAACCGCCCAGCATAGAAGAACGGTTAAAAATGGTTGATAAGGAAATCTGCCAGCCGCTAAAACTCGACAAAACACAAACAGGAAAAGTGTCGGCAGCGTTCAACGATTTTTTTGTTGAGATAGACAAATTGGCCACACCACCTGCAAGACCTGAAAAATCAAAAATTGATGCCCTTGCAAAAATCAGGGATGAGAAAGTGAAACAGGCAATCCCTGCGGCTTTGTATGTAAAATACCTTGAACTGGAAAAAGCAACCCGTCCAAAAAGCCCTGAAGAAGGTAGGCCATAATTAAGGAAAATCCTGAAATACAGACGTTTTCAGCGAAAAGAAAAGTAAGCTGAAAACGTCTTTTTCCGAAAACCATTCAGTGATAAAATCCCGGTTTAGGGTGATAAAATCAAACCATTGGTTGATTTCATTTTCTAAAAGGTTACACACCGTATAATTTCGCCACACATTTACCATAAAATCAAAAGCAATGAAAACAAAAAACAATATTTTAAACAAGACAAAAGCAAATCAAATGAGTTTTTTATCCGTTTTGACAGGTTTTTTAATCCTTCTGATTATGAACCTGGCAGGGTGCAAAAAAGATGATATTTCTACAGTTTCCGGAGATTTACAAGTCGTTCCTCGTGAAGCGGCTTATGCTGGTTGCTATCCAATTGTTGGCACAAGGCAAACCGGAATTTGGGATGCCACCGGCAACAGTATCACCCCTGTTTTGGGAGAAGCCTTTTTCGGACAGGATGCTCAGTTTACACATACAACTCCTGCTTACACCAAAAGCAGCGATGGACTAACAGTAAAAGACGAAGTTACCGGCTTAACCTGGCAGAAAAGCTATGAAAAACCAACTTCCGGTGGTATGTATTATTGGGCAGAAACTCAGACTGAAGTTGACAATCTGAACCAACAAAACTATGGCGGCTACAGCGACTGGAGAGTACCGACCATCAAGGAACTTTACTCTTTATGGGATGCAAGTGTAGGTTGGCCTTATATTAACACAGCATATTTTGACATTAAATATACAGATGAACAAGACCTTAGTCACGCAATATTCTGGAGTAGCGACAAATATACCGGAGTAATGGGCAATGTAAACGGGGAAACGCCTGGTGCAGAACTTGCCTTTGGTGTGAATTTTGGCACCGGGCATATTAAATCGTATAGTATCAGTGTAGGGCCAAAGCATCAGGTTCGTTGTGTACGTGGCAATCTTTCGTATGGCGTAAATTTATTCCAAAACAACAATGATGGTACTATTTCCGATTTAGCTACCGGCTTAATGTGGCAACAAACCGACAACGGTTCCGGAATGGATTGGGAACACGCACTGGCATATGCTCAAACGCAGAATAACGCAAATTATCTGGGGCACAACGATTGGCGTGTCCCTAATGCAAAGGAACTTCAAAGTTTAGTGGATTACACACGTTCGCCTTATGCAACAAAAGCTGCCAATGTCGGCCCGGCAATAAATGCACTATTCAGTTGTACTGGCATTCTAAACGATGGAGGAAAGGCCGACTATCCTTATTATTGGACAAGCACTTCGGCAATGTCAATGGCAAATGGCTCTTATCCTTCTGCATGGTATGTGGCTGTTGGACAGGCAGAAGATGGAAACGGAGAAAACCTTCACGGTGCTGGTGCTGTGCGTTTCGATAGGAAGACCGTTGGAACGGGGGAAGGAGAAGAAAGGGTGCTTAATTATGTGAGA
>CAJAXK010000459.1 GCA_903946925.1 uncultured Bacteroidales bacterium
GGGCAAAGAAATTTTCATAATCTGACAGAGAACATTTAACAGAAGTTAGAATAATCAAATATAGAATATTCTGAATGATTATATTACTGTGCCTCTCCCTCTGATTAAGTATATCGATAATCAGAGGAATTATTATTTATCGTATGTATGCATGGATATTACATAATATCAGACATCCGAGACTGCCGCAAACTAAACCGCGACTGTTTCATAAATCAATCTTAAATCTGTAAAAGGGAAGCAGGTTTCTGTTTGGTTTAAAAAGGAGCATAGTTTTCTTACTGCTTGATTTGCCCTGGGAGTGGATAACGAATGTAGCCTGATAGTAAGCAATTTGTTTTCGTAGTCCGGTATCATATCTGCATCGCTTAAAAAAATCTCTTTTAGAATCATCCGCCCCTCTTGTTCGTTGCTTTTATAAAACTCCGACAAGATATTGAATAGTGCTGATTCTGCCCTGTAAACGAGCATTATAATTGCATTCTTAAGCTTTTTACTTTCCTGCTTTAGTTTATTATATCTTTGTTCGTGAGGCATTTCGGCAATACTTATACGAGAAGGTTGGTTCTTTCTTTTTTCTAAAAGGTCTTTAATCTCATCATTATATCCAGTTATTTTCTCGATCAGGGGAGCGCATTTCAACATGCTTTTCTCAAGATAATTCATGCCTATGGCATCAATATCTTTCACCTGTTGAAAAACGCGGGCTTCCAGCCTGGACTTTTTCTCCCTTGCTTTCTTTATTTGGTACGTAGATATTTTGTAATCAGGGTTGGGAATGGTGCGTTTTTGATCAACTTGTTCTATCCCATATTCTAACATTCGATCGAAATCAAAGTTTGCGATCAGGTATTTAAAGAAGTTCTCTTGTGTCCACCGCGAGAACATTTTTACCGCAGTATTTGGCAGCGACAAACTGGGATGTGTTGTCAGGATCGATGTCTGGTGCCCGTTTTCAGAAAGCCTTCGGATTTCTCGGAACCAGTGCCCGTCCAATTCAGTGCCCATTTCGCAAAGAAGCATCGTTACATCAGTGTTTAGAACCTGTGTTTCAACATGATGAAACAATGCATTATCCCATTCATCTTTGACATTTTTACGATAAGTAATTACGGCTACACGGTATTCATTCCATAGTTTTTTAAACCATCCGGGTTCATAAGCTTCGCGATCGACCACAATGGAAAAGACGGGTTCGCCGGGTTCGGCTATCCGGGTTATTTCTTTCTGGATTTTTGGAATGATTTCTTCTACGGCCGACTTTAGCTTCTCATTCAACTCTCCGGTGACCACCATTAAGGGAAGGCCTTGCTGATCGTTTACCCAGAATTCGGTGGTTCCACTCAAACAAAGCTTTTCGCGAGTTACAAAACGCTTGGGAAGGGTTGCCAGGTCTCCGTAATAAACCCGAACATGCCCATCGATATAAAAAAACAGCTCCGGCATTTTTTCTGCCCAGGAGTGAAATAGAACGGTGTGAAGTTCATCTGTCTTTGCCTGGTCTGTTATTTGCCTGATCTTTTCCCTGAAATACCCTACTTCGGGTATGCGATCCAGACCTAGCAATTTCCCCAGTTCGCCCGGTGAATGTTTTTTTAATTGTTCAGGGTTCTTTATCCGGCAAAGAGCCATCAAACACAGTACAAGTATCATATGGTGCAGCCCGTAAAAACCTGCAGGTAAAGGTTTAAACACTTTGAAAAAAAGATCAAGCCCTTGGGATATTAATGCCGGGATGGCAAATAATGACCCGGCATTGAGCACACTTTCCTGATGATGGAACAAGCTCGGGGCGTAGTCCTGTGTCCCGGTTACCGCAAGGGCTCGCTCTTCCTGACGCGTAGCTGCTATTCCGATATCTTCTGCCGCTTTGGCATCCTCATAGCTCCTTTGGCTCCTGGTTTTTGCTAAATGTACTTCAGACTTGCTTTTTTTTTAAACGTCCAAGACTGACTGCATAGCGGATGCTACCTTCTGATATTCCTTCCTCCATGGCTATCGAGTTTGGGCTTCGTCCTTCATTCATCTTATTCTGAATGCGGTCCAAAACATCGGGTAATAGTTTATAGCTTCGCCCATGACGTGACTCCTCCTTAAAAAAAGCAACCTCGCCTTCTTCGGAAAGTTTTTGCTTCCAACGTCTCACACTATCGGTCGATACATGAAAGGTGTCGGAAATGTCCTGATTAGTACACCGCCCTTGCAAAATCAGGTTGGAGGTTATAAAACGGAACATAGTCAGGTTATTCGCTTCATGTGAAAATATCGGTACTCCGCTATGAAGATAAAAAACACTGCCCGCATGCTCCCGGACTCCCAAGGTCGGCGTTATCATTCGCGTATCGCTTGGGAAAATTGGTAGTAATAGTTGTCCCATGCCTCCAAAAGTAACGATTTTTAGTTTACGCCCAACAGCATCTTATTGGCTGATAATCAGGGAGAGGTCTTGGAGGTCTGAATTCAGCAACACTAACAGTAAGTACGGCATTAACAGGAGCGGGAGGTCTAACAAATGGAAATGGGAC
>CAJAXK010000460.1 GCA_903946925.1 uncultured Bacteroidales bacterium
CGGCAGAGCTTCCCTCCGTTTCACCTGACCATACAAAGTTAAATACAGTCAACTAAAAAATAAAATTGAGTTACAAACAGTTGAATTAGAAGTTTAGTCTTTTTTGTCAACCAAAATCATGAAAGCACATTCCAATAACCAATAACCAATAACCAATAACCATTTCCCCCTATCTGCCCAACGCCAACCCTAAATCCAAGGTCTCCTTAACTTTAATGCCTCGCTCTGTTTTTTCTACCAAACAACATTCGTGGTAGGCATCGTGCTCAAAAAACAGAATGAAGTTATTCTCGGCGGCTTCGTTCATAAAAGCCTCTTTTTCGGTGAGCGAAATAAGTGGTTGCGTGTCGTAGCTCATAATATAAGGTAAAGGTACATGAGCCGATGTTGGGGTGGTATCAGCCATAAACACAACGGTTTTATCGCCAACCGTAATAAAAGGTATTGCCTGTCCGACAGTGTGCCCGTTATAAATCCTAATTTCAAAGCCAGGCAGCAGACGGAAAGGCCCATCAAACAGTTTAAGTTTCCCGCTTTCGGCAACAGGCATCATGTTTTCGTGCAGGAAAGAGGCTTTTTCCCTGCGGTTAGGCCGGGTAGCCCAATCCCATTGCGTTTTGCTAAGCCAATGAACAGCATTTGGGAAGGTGAGTTCATAACCGGTTTTGTCGGCATTATTCTTAACCGTTCCCCCACAATGGTCGAAATGCAGATGAGTAAGAAAAACATCGGTGATATCTTCGGGCAGAAAACCATGTTTTGCCAAAGATCCGATTAAACTAAAATCTCCATTAAGGAAATAATGGCCGAAGAATTTGTCGTCCTGTTTATTTCCTATCCCATTATCAATTAGTATTCTGCGATTGCCATCTACAACCAATAGGCAGCGCATGGCCAAGTTTATCAAGTTGTTTTCGTCGGATGGATAAGCCTTGTTCCATATACTTTTAGGTACTACGCCAAACATGGCTCCGCCATCGAGCTTAAAATTTCCGGTATGGATTGGGTATAATTTCATTTGAAATGGTTTTGGATGAACTATAAAACATAAACCTATGAAAAAAGTTAGTTCCAACTTGATTTTTATCAATTATGCCCCAAAAACTTTTTTTTGAGTCTACAAAAATTTAAACAGTAAAGATTCATTTTCGCTGGATAATTATTTATAAATTCGAGGTCGTTTAAAAAGCTAAGCTATGTTAAAAGAAAACTACACAAGGTTTATTTGGGACAGCATACTCGAAAACTGGGATCATACCGCTTTTACCAATTATGGATCAGGAAGTTATACCTATTCTGAAGTTGGGCGGACTATTTACTACCTCCAAAAACTATTTGGCAAATGTGGATTAAAGAAAGGGGATAAAATTGCTCTTTTAGGAAAAAACTGTTCGGAGTGGGCCATAGCTTACCAGGCTATTGTAACTTATGGGGCGGTGGTTGTGCCAATTCTCCCTAACTTTACGCCTAACGACGTGCAACATATTATCAACCATTCCGAAAGTGTTTCCCTTTTTGCCAACAAAGCCAACTGGGATGTGTTGGACGAGGAAAACATGCCTAAGCTGAAATCTGTGATTTCCCTCGATGATTTTTCGCCATTGTTTACACAAAACAAACACTCGGCTGAACACATAAATAAATTTAAAACACTGTTGGACAAGCCTTTTGGTAAGGAAAAACTTCCGAAGCAGATAATTGCCAATGCAGAATTGTTCGCTATTATTTACACTTCGGGCACCACAGGTTTTTCGAAAGGTGTGATGCTTACGCACAACAATATTGCGGGCAACATGGTTTATGCCCGAACCTATATGCCTTTGGTTCCTGGCGACCACATCCTTAGTTTCCTGCCATTGGCCCATGCTTATGGGTGTGCAATCGAATTCCTCTATCCTTTTACTTCGGGTTGCCATATCACTTTTTTGGGCAAAATGCCAACACCGCAATTGTTGCTAAAAGCGTTTGCCGAAATAAAGCCACGGCTAATACTTTCGGTTCCGTTAATTATCGAAAAGATTTTCAAGAAACAGATAAAACCGGTGCTGGAGCAAACCAAAGTGAAGTTCCTGTTGAAAATCCCTTTTATGGACAGCATCATCCTGGGTAAGATAAAAACAAAATTGACCGAGAGTTTTGGTGGTAATTTTCATGAAATTGTTATTGGTGGCGCAGCTTTGAACGAGGAAGTGCAGGAAGTTTTCCGCAAAGCAGGTTTTGCCTTTACCATTGGCTATGGAATGACCGAATGTGGACCGCTGATTAGCTATGCCGGGTGGCGTGAAGCACGTTTTAACTCAGCCGGGCGTTGCGTTGACCAGCTTGAAATGCGTATTGATTCGCCTGACCCAGAAAATGTAGTAGGCGAAATATTGGTTCGTGGCGAAAATGTAATGAAAGGATATTATAAAAACGATAAAGCTACCCGCGAAATAATCGGGCGCGATGGGTGGATGCACACAGGTGACCTTGGCACTATGGACAGCGATGGTTTTTTATATATAAAAGGCCGCAGCAAAAGCATGATATTGGGTTCGTCGGGGCAAAACATCTATCCCGAGGAAATCGAGGCACGCATAAACGCATTTCCTTTGGTCCAGGAATCAATAGTTGTTGACCGCAAAGAAGGCCTGGTAGCATTGATTTATCCGGATATGGAAATGGTTGATGCCAAGAAAATGAAAGAACATTCGTTGGAATCCATCCTGGAAGTTTACCGCAAACACCTCAATCGCGAAATTCCCAATTATATGCAAGTTGCCCGTTTTCAGGTAGTTTCGAGCGAATTTGAAAAAACGCCAAAACGGAGCATAAAGAGGTTTTTGTATAGTTAGACATTCATGGATTGTCAGCAATATTCAAACTAAAACTACAGCATGGTTGATGTTCAACTTGATTCAGAAGTTAAAAACCTTTAATGATACAAGATGCCAATCAGGATATAAAGCGTCAATCTAATCATTTCGCTTAACTATCACTTTATCCTTCAACCTTCCACTATTTGTCATAATATCAATAATATATGTTCCTTGAGCGATTGGGTTCAAGTTGATGTTTAGTATTTTAACTCCTAATACTTGTACATCCTCCATGCTATAAACCAATTTGTTGTCCATTGTCCTGATGGTAATATTGGCAGTTTCGGCTGTGGTTGATGAAAGCATAAGCGTAAAATCGCCATTGCTTGGGTTGGGGAAATAACCAACATTGGTATTGCCAGCCATTTTTTCAAGGCAATCTGCAACAATTTTCACCTGTAACGAATCGGAATCGGAGCATCCGTTGTTGCCTTTTATGCGAACTTTGTAAATTGCGGTTTCGCCTGGCCTGCCGGAAACGGAAGGATTGATAATGGAAGTTGTCGCTTCGCCCGGATCCCACAAAAAGCTTGAAACACTGTCGGCTTTTGCCTCCAAAATAATTTGCCTTCCATTACAACTTTCGTAAGGGCCAAACATCTCTATTTTCGGGGGTTGCAACACATTTACCTTTACTGCCAGCGGCTTCCTGAACGCGCATCCCGAAAGGTTCACGATGGAATCAATTTTATAATTTGTGGTAATTGAGGGCAAAACTGGAAGTATGAGCAAGGGTTTTAATAGAGCAATCGAACTGCCATCGTCGAGGTAAACCCGCCACGGGCCTTCGCCAACAAAACTCAATTTCAAAAAAGCAGTATCGCCCTTGCAAATAGTGGTGTCGCCTGTAAATTGGGCTGTAAATCCCGGATAGATATTCAGGTTCAAGGTATCGTAAAGCTGTGTACAAACAGCTTCCGGAGTAATGTGCAAAACCAGCTTTGCATTACCGGTTTGGGTTTCCAATGGGCCGGGTGTATAAGTTGTATTCAATGAATCGGGATTGGTAAAAACACCATCGCCAAAAGTTGTCCAATTTATTGTATTATAATTTGTTGCGGTGGCCGTTGTGGTAAAAACCTCATTTGAGCATGTTGAGGAATCTGTTCCCGCATTTACCGTTGGTTTTGGTGCGATACTCAAAACCAAAGTATCGCTCATGGTTTCGCCATACGAAAAACCAATAATTGTAAGTATCAACTGCACCGTACCGGCTTCGATATCGGCTTCGCTTGGGAAATAAATGGCATTAAAACGCGAGGGGTCGTCGAACACACCGGTTCCAGTGCTACTCCAATGTAATTCAATGTAATTTGTTGCTTTGGCATTGGCCTGAAATGTGCTTCCACCACAAATTCTCGCATCCGGGCCTGCATTTACGGTTGTCCGCTGCTGTATGGGGAATTCGACAAAGTCAATCCACGCCGCATCGTAACCTATGCTTAATCCCTCATCCTTCACATATTCCCAGCGGGCGGTGTGCATTCCGGCAGGAACGGGGAAGGAAACGCGTGTCCAATCTTTTTCGCCCGACCATTGCCCGACAAGTAGGTTATCAATATAAAAGTTCAGAAAATCGTACCCAAGTTCAGAGGACACTTTTCGGTAAAATGAAATACTGTCATCGGCAATCATATTCAGGTCAATGTACAACCTTGAAGTATCGAGGCTTTTGATGTAGCCCGAACGCAGGCTGTAAGTACCTTCGTAAACCTTAAAATTATTGATGCTCCAGGGTTTGGCACCTCCAGTTTCCCAAGCCATTTTTGTCATACTTCCCGATTCCCAGTCCTCGGTAAGCACTCCAATATTTTTCAGGAATAACTTTTGTATTTCCTGACCTGAATACCTCAAACTATCTGTAAACCCGACAGATGTTCCTACAACAACATTGCTATCTACAAACATTTGCCATGAAATTGTTTCGCTTTGCCCGGGCATCAAATTTCCAGTAATCACAACCGGGTTGCTGATATGGCAAAAATCCTGTTCAGTCGAAAGTTTGCTTATCGAGGATGGAACGGGATAATCACCAATATTGGTAAGGATGGATTTCAAAATAACCGTTTCGCCTGCATTTAGCTGATGGTTATTGTTACCAGTGGAATCAACAATAAACAGAGGGCCAATGGAAAGGTGTGGCGCATGTGAACGGATAACTAAGCTGCTCACAAACGTACTGTCGTATATATCGTTGGCACTTAAGGTGAAAACAAGTTCGGAATCATCAGGAATTGAATCGGATAACCTTACCTCAAAAGCCAATGGTACATTTTTAATTTCCCCTACAGAAAAATTACCAAAATAATGGGTGTTATTGATTATGTGAACAAAGGGCGAATCGCAAGAAAGCGTTACGATAACAGCACTATCAGGTTGATCGCCAATATTTTTCATGGTTAAAGCTAAGCCAAAAGTTTCGCCATATTCTGCTTTTCCGTTTTCATTTCCTGATAATGAATCGTTAACATGGTGTGAATAGTAATCAATAAAGGGCTGACCGGGACGAGGCCCGATGCGGAATGGCGACACGTAGCCCATAGCGGAACCTGTACGGTTGTCGGTCCAACAAGGATAAACTACCCCAGCTTTGGAAATTATGCCTAAGTAATCGCCAAAATAATTGTCCGACATACCAGTGAGTGGCTCGGGAGTAAAGGCCACATCGCTTACGCGGAAATCCTGCCACGAAACCCCGCCGTTTTTCGAAACTGCAACCCATGCTTCGCACATATTATCGGGAACGTTCCTGTCGTCGTAAAACACAACTGAAAGGTTTCCGTTGTCGGGATCGCAGCTTATCCATGGGAAATAATGCTTTTTGCCCATATCGGGGGCATCCTGATTAATTTTTAATGGAACACTCCATGTCTCGCCTTTGTCAGTTGATTTTATCATGTAAATATCAACACCAATCCCTTGATTTATTCCAGGTTCGCCGATGTTTGCCCAAACCACATAGATATTGCCCCGGTTAGGACTATTGCTAATATCAACCGCCATTGACGGGAACGAATTTACGCGCATAAATTTATTAACGCCTTGCAAACGAATACCTTTGATATTGGAAAGGATGCGCGAGGACGTTTGCCAATTTTGCCCACCATTAATCGAACGGGCAAAACCGAGTGCATTTTCGCCGGCAGGCCAAACATCGTAAACCGACCATACTGCATATACTTCGCCATTTGGCCCGGTATGCAAGTTAACGCCTTGGTTGTGGCTTCCGGCATCAATTGCTTTACTTATCAATACTGGCATCTGCCAGGCCATGCCGCCATCCATAGACCTCGAAACCTGGATTTCACCAGAAGTAGTTCCACCCCCTACTGTTGTCCACGAATCGTACAAAAATCCTTTATTAGGACTTGATAAACTGTTGTCAACCCACAAATGGTTTTTATCCAAAATGCTCCCTACACCTCCGGGTGCGGAAGCCACACCTTTTTTATTCCAAGTTTGGCCGTTGTTGTCGGAATAGGAAACGCCCTGCCCACCACCTGAAAATATAAAACCAACAAACATGCGTCCGGTATAACTGATGGCCACAGCCGGATCGCCAAAATTGTACCCACCGGCACCTTGCACCGTGCCTTCCCAGGTTGCGCCGCCGTCAGGGCTTTGGAGCGCATCGGCACCATATTGTGCCCCGGAATAAGGAGCAGGATGCGAATTGTTTGAGTTTAAAAGCCTTATGCCATTGTTGGGATCTACAAAAATGGAGTTTTCTGATTGCAGGCTATTGGTTTCGGTTACTGGGATGTCGGGAGAATCGTAGGTTGTAATTCCGGGTGCTGAAAGTTTTGAGCTGCGTTTTAGTGCGGCAGGAGCACGTTTTGCCGGTTGAACCGGAACAAGACCAAGTTCGGCCATGCGCCGCCAGTAAACCATATTATCAATGCGGGTATCAGGCACATACTTGGGTGGCAAATCGCGTTTTGGAAGAAACTCCTGTGCATTGGTATTTACACCGAAAAGTCCAACTAAAGCCAAGAGCAGCAAGCAATAATGAAGACCGGATAATAACTTCTTAGGCAAATAAGTATCGAATGTTTCCTGGTTTACCATTTTGGTTTTGTTTTACAGCTTTTTCCAATCATGAATTAATCAAAGGCAACTTGAAGCCACAACTAGAAACTGGATTAAGAAAACAGTTAATCACCCACATTAGTTTTAAACGCACGGTAAAATACAGACTACAATTCCTTAAAGCCATTCTTTTTTATTTCAATATCAAAATCTGATACCATCAGTTTATCTTGAACAATCCGATACTTTTCAAATTCGGTTTCTGCAAGGGCTGAAGCCACTTCATGCGAAACTTTGCCTGGATGTCCCAAAACTGCTTCTTCGTTAAACTTCAGGAAAGCATCCAATTTCCCAACCCAGTCTTTCATATACATAACAACACCTTTATGCACCTGGTTTTCAGCATAATCCAGATACATGCTTACTATGCGGTTCAAACCGTCCAATTCTTTTTCGTTCAGGTAGTTTTTAGCTATACCCACATCTGTTTTCCGGATGCTTCCTTTTGGTGCATTCTTCCAGGTGGTTAAACCCATGTTTTGCTTTGTGCTGTCGGCTCTTGCAACAACGATTTCGGCTGCAGTTTGACCTGTGATGGCCCAATGGAGTTTATTTTGCACTGTTGCAAAAAAATCTTTGGTGGTTTTTGCATCCACTTGATAATCAGCACTACATTGCGAATAAATATCGGTAATCTTCTGATAAAACCGTCTTTCGCTACTTCGAATATCCCGGATGCGGGCAAGCTGTTCCTCAAAATAATCTTTGCCAAAAATATTGTTTGGATTTTTCAAACGCTCATCATCCATGGTAAAGCCCTTGATGATGTATTCTTTTAAGCGTTCGGTAGCCCAAATACGAAAAGCTGTTGCCTGACTGCTGTTTACACGATAACCAACAGAAATAATTGCATCAAGATTGTAAAACTTTGTAATGGATTCCTGTGTCTTACCTTCAATAGCGCCGTGTGGAGTGGTATGTGCAAAATTTGCACATACCACTTGTTCGTTCAATTCGCCTGATTTGAAAATATTACCTATATGCTTGGTAACCACTGTTCTATCAACCCCAAACAAATCAGCTATTTTTTGTTGGGTAAGCCAGATGGTTTCGTTTTGCAAATATATTTCAACCTTCACCTTGCCGTTGGGCGTGGTATAAAGCAGTATTTCGGTGAAGCCTTCACTTGGCGGTTTTGCTTTTTTTACCATAGCTTACTTAGGCATTGGCTAATGCGATTTCCAATCAATTTTTAGCGGTTAAAATTGCAAAGTAACTATTTTTCCTTTATCTCAGGATTTTTGGTCGTTTATTGCTTTACAAACGGTTTTGAAATAGTAACTTCTCCAGTTTTTATCACGCAAGTGTAATATCCGGCTTTAAGTGAGGAAATGTCAATCAAGGTTGAAGTTTTGCCTGAGTTATCGGTAACAATTTGGTGGGAAGGAAGCACATGCTTGTTTTCGCTATTGAACACATTCAATACAAATTCAGTTTTTTCGCCAAATTGAGTTTCCAGTTTAAGTAAGTCTGATGCTGGATTGGGAGATATTTCAACAGTTATATTTTGTCCGGCAATTTCCTTGGTTCCTGTGTAATCAACAAATGCTGGGAACGAAACAAAATCAACCCATGCACAGTCGCTGCCTCCGGCTGCAGCCATATCTTTGGAATAAACCCATTTAAAAGTGTGTACGCCAGCCGTTACCGGATAGCTATGGCGTTGCCATGGAATTGCGCCCGACCATTCATCCATAGGTTGAATATCAATGTAAAACTGGAGTTTGTCGAATGTTTCTTCCGATGAGACTTTTGAATAAAACGAAATGCTGTCGTTGGCCAAAACGTTCAAAGTGATGGACATAAGCGATTGTTTGTTGTCGCCAATAGCAGCCGACCTGCTGCAATACACGCCTTCGAGTGGCGAGGTGTTTGTGATAGTCCATAAATATTGCCCAAACGATTTCCAGGGAAATTGCTGAAAATCACCCGACTCAAAGTCCTCCACAATAAGCTTGACTGTTGGAAAATAGGAAGCCGTTGCATGGTAGCCGCCTGAAGAAGCTATAAATTCAAGTTCCACAATAGTTCCTTCTGGGGCATTGGGGCTTATTTCAACTACAAACTGCGCTGTTGCAGACGAACCGGCTGAAATAGATCCCAACTGGCAAGTAGCATTTGAGATATTGATATATTGGCTGTTGCTTGCCAATTCGCTGATAGTATTTGTGCAGCCGCTATTTCCATTGTTCATTACAGGGATGTTCAAGGTGGCAGTTTCGCCCGGATCGAGCCGGCCATTGCCATTACCACCACTTGCATCATCAATCATCAGACTTCCGGCTGCAAGCACAGGAGCATTGCAGACCAATGTAAACTCGGAGAGCCAGGTTGAACCTGAAACAGATTTCAGAACGAAAGGAACAATATGCCCATTGGGGACTGTATCCGAAATAATAAACGAAAACGCATTGGCAATAGTGAGCGTATCACCTGCATTGATGCTTGTGTACAATTCGGTGCTGTCGGTAAGAGTTATATAAGGATCTGTTGTGGTTAGTGTTACCAAAACGTTGTTCGCGGTTGCGCCTCCAACATTGCGCATTCCGTTGGTCAACAGTATGGTTTCGCCAAAATCGGGTTGGTTGTTCTGGTTGCCTGTTGGGTCGTTTACTTCGCTTTGCGCATACACCACATAAGGGCCGGCCACCGTAACAAATGCAAAATTGCTGGATTGTGGGGTGCAGTTATATCCCGAAACAATTAGTGTAGCATCGCCGGGATCGGAAACCAAAACATCGAAATTAATTGTGGCCTGTCCATTGGCATCGGTTATTGCTTTACCTATCATTATTCCATTTTTGATAGCAACACAATTCAAGCCGGGAGCTGGCGTACCAGTTGATGTTACGCTTACTGCCATTGAAGTTGTACCAATAGAAATGCTGGTCGGGTACGAAACGCTGATTGGAATTGGGTTATCGGTAAAAACTGCCAGAGCAGGGTCGCCAAGCACATTACAATCGTAAAAACACCAGCGGATTGCTCCGGGTTCCCATTGACCAGGTGCAGTAACAAATGCAGCAGTTGCTATTTTCGATTCCTGATGCGCACGTCCGATACGGTTCAAACTATCGCTGTACAATGCATCCATATATTCGCGGTGCAGATGGGCCGAAGGGCCTTCGGTTTGGCCTTCGTTAAACCACCCAAAGCGCGAATTGCCAACAAAAGCCGCAGCAAAGTTGTCGATTGTAACCATTTTTTCGGCTATGCAATCGTTGTAATCGAAAGCACCACACAAACAACCATGGGTATAAACAATTGTATAATTGTGGGTTATGCCATTTAATCCCGAGAAATTTGAATTGGTGATATCAGAATTGTTAAGTTTCATTACATACGTTTCGTTGGCATGGCCGACATGGTTGAGCATGGGACGTCCTTGATTCAGGTGGTTCATTAAATCCTGTGCTGACCAATAGGTTGTTTCGTCGTACAGGTAATCGAATGGGTAATTTTCAGGCATCCCGAGGGTGGTGTACCCGTTGTCGGAACGCTCGCCTTTAAGCAATTCGAGATAATCGCTTCCCCAGGTATCGGGGTTGGAATACAGGTTTTCGCCAGCCATTAAGATATTGCGGAATTCGCCGGCCACCGGGGTAAACTGATATTTGTAACCCTTGTTGAGCATACGGTTCAGTTCGGAAGTATTGCTGAAAGGCATACGGGCAACGGCAACATCGGGTAGCAAATCATCCTCGCCGGGTTCGCCCCAAAAAGCATCGCCATCGTTATTCCAATTGCCATCGAGGGCTGAATAATACAAATCGGCTGGAATATTCTGATCCGAATATCCCGAACCTGAAATCACATAGCAATAAAATCCACGGTGTGGTATCTGTTCGTCGTCGCCACCTAACAGAACATATTGAACGCCATGTGTTTGGTATTCCTGAATGATAAAATTCCTGATTTTTTCGGGAACATCCATACCCGTCATGGTCGAAGTGATGCTATCCCTTTTAACAACTAAAGATGTTAAGCCCTCTTTCAGGTAATTGGCCCGAAGGTTCTCAAAACCGTTGGCAAACTCGTTTGGTGTGATGATTAAAAGGTCGTAATTAGTTGTGGTTGCAGTCTTTTTTATCTGATACGATTGCTCCATACTTTTATTGTCGGCCAGGCGAATTGCTGCGGTAGTATTGGTATTAAGATTTGCCAATGCTGCATTTGCTTTTGCATCCGGGGCAGTGCGAACAACAACTTTGGCAGTTGTAAAATAGGAAAGCTTGCCTGAAACAGGGTTGTAACGCACTGGTGTAAAAGTACTTAGCGCAAACGAACGACCATTGAGAAAAGCGGTAACAAGCTGTCCTTTTGGATCGGCAGGGAAAGTCTTATTTTGGCTATAAATGGCTTCATCCTTTAAGAAAATACCTTTTCCTACTGCCGAAACCGGACGGACTTCCTGCTGTGGGTAAAGGTTAAACTTACCGGAAACTGTTACTTCATCGGAAAAAACAATTTCGATGCCCACGGCTGCCTCACCTGGTGGGAGCATAAGGCTTACTTTAGCGAAAGGCAAAGCCGGCTGACCGGGCATAGCGGTTAGCAGCGAATTTTTACCAAAGTCAATCAATTGATATTCGCCTGATTGCCGGATAGATGGGTTTTGAAAATGATAAATTTGTTCCACCGTGCCAGCCAAAGCCGATATGGATAGCAACAGAAAAACTATAAGGGTTGAGGCTAAATTCTTCATGGAATTTGTCGGTTTGAAGTGTTGTTTTTTCAAACGTCAAATTTCACTAAAAAAGTGATATGCAGTGTAAAAAATTGCAGAAAATGCTTGTTTAGGACTGATTTAGCTATAACAGTTCTTCCTCATGAATGGATTAGAAATAGCTTTTTATTATGGAAGCCAAAATGATACTGAAAGAAGTTGCACCCTAACAGTGCGGGTCCTGATAAAAATCAGTTTGCTATCGGCTACCATAGCTTAACTATTCTTGTGCATTGATCATTTCAGCCATGGGCATAAATTTAATCCCTTTGCCTTTCAGTTTTTCAATGGCTTTTTCCTTCTTTTTTTGTGTGGCGCCAACAATCCCTTCAGGCACAACCACCATTGAATACCCCCTGTCTTTCCCGCCTATTGCTGTATTGTATAAACATTTTTCGGCCATAAGGCCTACCAATACTATCTCCCCTACTTTTTTGTCATCCAGGAATCGTATCAATTCCGGCGAGGTAAAAGCATCACCCTCAATCTTAACAAAAATATTATCGCTCACAATTTTAAGGCTGCTGTCAAAATCGGGGGCGGGCAAAGTATCAACCGAAAACCCTTTCGAAGTAATGCTTAAAGCCTTACCGGTTGCTTTAATATAGATTACATTTTCTGGTTTGGCATGGCCGATCAGCGAATTTACATTTTGTATCATTTCCTGTACCGAAGCATCGAGTTGCTTGCTCTTTTTAGAAAACTGCTGAATATCAAGCACAAGAATGCATCTTTCCTGACCGAATGCCAGATCCTGAAACAAGTTCAAGCTTATGCATAAGAGGACAATCTGAATTTTTAACGCAAATTTGTTTTTCATATCAAGCTTTTTTGATGTAATTTGATGATTGACTCTAATTATTAGGAAATGGGTTTTGCACTGATGTAAATCCTTTTCTTTACGCTGCCAAATAGTAGTGCATCGTACCACATATAATAGAAACGTTGGGCGTTGAACCAAGTAAGGCCGTCAGGGTTGTCGTCGTGATAATCGTAAGGGTCGGCAAAAATAATCACATCGTCCATTAGGTTTTTTGGATCGCGGATATCGTAACCAATTACCATCACCCAGTGGCCGCCCCAATCGCTCCATTCAACAAGGATTGGGATGTTGTTGGCGAGGTATTCCTGAAGCATTTCGAGCGAACCTTCATGATGCCAGGAAGCAACAAAACCATTGGTATTGAGCCAAGCAACCATTTGATCGGGATTGGTGCCAATGGTGGAACTGGTTCCCATTTCCGAGGCTATGGCCATTTCGTCGCCTTGTTTGCCATAGTACTTTAGCAACGACAACACTGCCGCCGGGCCACAAGTGTATTCGGTTGTTTGCTGGTACGATTCAACATTCAGGAAGGTAAGGCCTTCGGTTGTATGAGATGGTTTGATGTTCGAAATATAATACTCGATTGACGGAGGGGTAACAGGCTGTGTTTCACAATCGTTTTTCCTGCACCCGGTTGCCAACAGAACCAGGTTGATGGCAAAAGTTAAGGTGTAATATTTTGTCATGGCGTTTATCTATCAAAATTTTGTAGTCCGGGGCGAACCCTAAAGAAGTGATAAATGTACTGCGAAAAAGTTTAAAACAGGGATGTGTGCATGGCAAAAAATAACGGTATTGCCAGCAATTTTACATCAAATCGCCAAGCGGCCCAAGGTTAATATTCAAATCCCTATCGGTAAGGTTAAAATGTTTTTTCAGTTCTTCCATTTTCATCTCCAATTTCATCAGGGTTTCGCCGAGGCGTTCAATTTCGTCGTCGGTAAGCGAACCGCCATCCACGCGGCGCATGGCTTGTTTTTCCACTAATTTGCGGATTAGTTCCACCAAGGTAAGTACCAATTTGGCCAGACCGGAATCGGCATTGTCGGGGGTAAGTTTCAACTTTGAATCTTCGCTGTTGGCAAGTTTCCCTATTTCCTGCGAAAGGCTGTCGAGTGATCCGGTATTGAAAAGTATTTTATTTTCGTCCATTTTGTGGTTTACTTTATGGTGATTTCTACAAAGCTATAAGGTGGCCAGGGACCGGTTAGAACAAAATCAAGTCCAATGTATTGGCTTTGCAGTATTTTGATTGCATCAATAAGTTCGCCTTTCTTCCCTTTGTCGAGCAGGAAAATAGAATCAATCAATATGGATGCTGATGCCATTTTTTTAAATTTATGTTCGGACTGCAATAGGGTTAACTGTGTATTAATTCCTGCAATTACCGAATCTACATAAGAAATCATCAATTCTTCGCGCCGATGTACTTTCAGTTTTGCATTGACGTAATCCCTGAAAACGGAATTTTTAACCTCTGTTGAAGTATTGGGCAAGGATTCGGTTCCTGCTTGGGTTTCAAGCAAAATCCGGGCTTTCAGTTTTTCGGAATCGCAAAAAACCTTTAGTCCAAACTCGTATTTGCCTTCCACTTTATGAAGGTTTTGAACAATTTCCTGATAATTCCTTTCGAGCATGAGGGAAATGGCAGCAGTTGATTCCATAAAGGAACCATAACGCATGGGCAGCAAGGTAAAGCGTTGCGACAGTTTTTCGATAACACCAGCAAATTCAATGGCGTTGGCTTTATCGGAAATAAGTTCCGACTTTGTGTTTTCGCCAACCACAGCGGCAATCCCATTCAGGTAAACCGCGGTTAGGGCAACATTGGCAATGCCTTTTATATCAACCAAATGTTTATCCGGTTTTTCGGGATTCCCGCTAACGGCTATCAGGCAATAAATCATTTTTTCCATTTCAAATCATTTCAAAAATAATACATGCGGTAGGAAGGGGAACAATCATATTTTGAGGTTTTTGCATTGTTTATTGCAAACTAAAAAATATCATTTGATTTATAGAAATATTGAGTCCGCTCCGATAACCTAAAAATGAAGAAATGCCACTAAGGCACTAAGGCACTATGGCACAAAGGTTCACAAAGCGTTGTTATTCAAAGCTATAAACTTTGTGAAACTTAGAGACTTTGTGCCTTTGTGGCGAAAAAGGCTTTTAGGAGTGAACTCAATATTAATGTTTGGGATTGGTTTTATGCGGCTACTTCTGCGAAAAATATTACTCAATTTCCCGAATCGCCTTACCGGCTTTTAATTGATCCATGTTTTCTACCGAGCTAAGCATCAACTTAACGCCGAGGTAAATAAGGTCGATATCGGCTACCGAAATTACGATATCGCCGGTGAGTATTACCCCTTTGTTTAAAACCCGATCCAATAATTCGAGGATGGTTATGTCCTTCGATTGGTCAATTACGTTGTTGCCCATCAGTGTTTTTCTTTAATGTAAATGAAGCTAAACGGCGGCCAAGGCCCAGTGGTTTCGATTACAAAACCGGAATTTCCATCTTTTTTGCGAAGCAATTCAACGGTTGCCAAAAAATCGGCAACCCGCTCTTTATTAATCAAAAAGGCAGCATTTAGTATCATGGTTTCCGGCCTTTCGGTAAGGTCGGGTGGAAGGAGGTTGTTGAGGTGGGTTGCCACGCTGAAGTTTTGAAATTCCTCAAAATAGTTTTGTCCATAAATTTTGCTAAGCCGGTTCAGTTCATTTTCAATCAATTCGGTTTTTTTTCGCCGAAGCAGGAAAGCTTTTCCCGGCCCGCTTGCCATAATTTGGGCTTCGAGGGTGGCTGCTTCTTCACTCAATTCGTCAATTTTTTCACTTAGTGCTTTGCGGTCGCAATAAATTTTTAAAGCCCACTCTTGCTTACCGCCAATGTGTTGGAAGTTTTCGGATAAGGAATCCGCATAATCGGTTAAAAATTTAGCTAAACTTTCCTCCGATTGAAATATTGTCCCGAAGTTGAATGGGATAACCGCTTTATGCTCTTCCATCAGCAGATTGATTACCGCAACATGCTCCCGGGCATTGGTTTCGAGCCATTTGATATTGTTCAGGTTCTGCTTTAAGTTTTCCTCCGAAAACTCCAGCTCGGAAACATATTTAACTATTGCATGGAAATTGCCAAACGCAAGAGACTTTAAGCCATGTGGCTCGGTGCTGACCGCCAATTGGGGATTGCTGTCCAAAAGGCAAAAAATGTATATCAGGTTATTGGCCATTACAACAGTTTTAAGCAAGGTTATTGGTCGTCGCTATCCATACCGGCAAAGGAACTCAAGCGTTCAAAGGAAGTGATTTCGAGATTGTCGTCAACTTTTACCGCATAAAACAAGCGCACCTGTTTTGGGGGCAGGTTCATTGACTTTAAAAAAGAATCGTCTTCGTAAACTTCGGCTACGGCATTCCATATTTCTTTTGATTTTTCGATTTTAATGACCGTAACATCATAGCAATTGATATTCTCTTTCAAGAACTCAACCACTGTTTTTTTAACCTGGATTATATTGCTCATCTTTTTAATGTGTTAATTCGTTAATGTGGTAATTTGCTAATGTGCTAATGCGGTAATTTGTTAATGCGGTAATATGTTAATTGGAGAATTTAAGGATAAAGGCAGTAACCAATAACCAATAACAATTAACCAATCACATACCTGAAATCCCTATCTGCCGGACCATACACTTACTGTTTGCCTGTGGTTGGTTTTTTCATATTGTGGCCACAGGATGGGCAAAATTTGTATTCGAACATAAAACGCCATCCGTCGCCACATTCTGGACATTTGATGTCGAATGGCTGACCGCAATCAATACAAAATTTTTCACTTCCTCCGGTTGTTTTTCCGCATTTTGGACATTTAAAAGCGCTCATTTTTTTTAGAGTTTATAGGTTGATGGGTTGAGTTGTTGATGGGTTTATGGGTTGAGTCGTTGAGTTGTTGAGTCGTTGAGTTGATGGGTTTAACGGTTGATGGGTTGAGTTGTTTATGGGTTTATTGGTTTATTGGTTGAATGACAGATTTGTTGATTTGGTTTTGGTTTAATTGGTTTATAGGTTGATTCTGTTTTTACATTCAACTTTTCAACCTTTTTATCAACCTATAAACCTTTTCCATCAACCTATCAACCACTAAATCAACCTATCAACCCTTTCTATCAACCTATCAACCAATAAAAATCAACCTTTCCCTTTCTGTTCCCTAATATTGGCAAGCAAATTGAGCAGTTCGTCTTCCCTTTTGTCGTATTCTTCTTCATCAATTTCGTCCATTTCAAATTTGAGCTGCAGCGACATTAGCCTTTCTTTTATCGTGCCTTCGTCGGAGGTTTCTTTTTCGATTACCTCGTTTATTTTTTCGGCCAAAAAAAGAACTCCTTTTAAAGGTGCGAGCAATATGTCGTCTATCAGAAACATGTTAAATCCCTTTCGTGTTAATAACCAGGTTTACAAAGTTGTATGGAGGCAAGGTGCCAACATATTTAAAGGTCATGAAACGGCCAAATTTCTCATCCAAATCGTTAACCGCTTTATCAAAATCGGGTTCAGCCGAATTCTTGATCAGGAATGCGGCATTAAGGATCATCATTTCGCCGTAGTTGTCGTTAATTTTAATGTCATCAGTTAGTGGAGTCAATGCCTCAAGAATGATGTCTTTATAGTTATCTGTCTCTTTTTTAAGGGCTTCGGCTACCATTTCACCAATTTTCATGCGTTGGTAATGGGTTTTGTCGGCTGGCAAGTTAAGCAGTTTTTCGCGAAGGCTCCTGATATTATCGTACTTTTCGACAATATCTTCATAAATGGCAGTTTCCTGTGCCAATATTTTGAGACCCAGTTCTTTCTTGCCTTCCATTTTGGTGAGCATTTCATCGAACTTGGCGAAATCTTTTTCTATTATCCTCAATATCCCTTCGTCGTCGTTATGTTCCGAAATGGTTGAAAAACGCACCGGAAGCACAGTAAATTGCTTCATTATCTCCTCCAGCACTTTTTCGTGGGTAATCATATTTACGCGGCGCGCTTCGTAAATAATTATAGGCGAATTGCTTACAATCGCAGTAATGCCGTTGTAGCAAATGCCGTAAACCCGGTCGGCACGTTTGCCCATCCCAATCGGGCCCAGGTCAATCGGATCCGAATGCCTTATTATGCCATAAATGTATTTTCCTTCTTTGGGTGTTTCCAGTTCGTTGCTCATATTGGAAGTGTCGTTAAATTTATGTAAGTGTATATTCAGTGCCTAAAGTTACGAGTGCCTAAAATGCCTAAAGTTCTTTGCTAATTTTATTTGCTTTTTTACTCAAGTTATTGGTTTCAAATGGTTTAAAACCTTTTAAAGTTCTGAAAATCAATGTTAAGGGTATTTTTCTGTATTAGAAGTATTAAAGTTGTTAAAGCCATTAACTTTAGGCATTTTAGGCACTTTAGGCACTCTAAATACTATCAAAACATTAAAATTTAGCAAGGTGACAGGTTGCCTACATTACAATTCCCATTTTTCGGGAAAAATTTTCAGGTCAATGAAGTTAAAAATCGGCAAAGGGAAAGTATAAACAAAATCGCACCTATCCTTGAATTTTATGCCAAGGTCGGCCATAATGTTATCGAATTCAACTTCCCTTCCGCTGTTCACCAAAAATGCTGTATTCATAAACATGGCATCGCGGCTAATCCTGTTGTGCTTGTATTCGAAAACCGATTTGCGGAAAGCATCCACAATTTTGTCGGCTTCCTCTTCTTTCTTTTCGAGCAAGGCTTGTTCCACAATATTTCCGGCTTCGGTTATCTTCTGGTTCCGGATTTCGTTGTCATCGAGTTTTTCAATTTCGGCCCTGATTTTTTGAAGTTCTACATGTTCCTTGTCTATTTCCTTGTAAATAGTGCCCATATTTTTCCATGTCCCCCTCACGTTGAGTTCCACTTTGTTCTCGAACTGTGTCAACAATTCCATAAACTCGCTGTAACGCCGGTTGAGCAAATTCCTTATTTCGTCGGGCGTGGCGGCTATCGTGCCAAACCTTATAGGGAGTATGCCACGAAATTCCTTCATGGCGGCTTCAATAACTTTTTGGTGGGCCAGCATGTTTTCGGGGTTTACCACAAATTTGCTGAGCGGATGGTCGCTTACCACCATGCACAAACCATTGAACCCAATAGTAGAAACCAGGTCGCCGCGGCCACCAACACCAATTGGGCCTAAATTGATGTCGTATTCCGATGCGATGATGCCATAAATGTATTTTCCGTCGCGCTGCATATTAATCTTTTAGTTTTACCAAAATCATGTTTTTAGCCATATTTTCTTTTGCAAGGGATATTTGTTCATCTTTCGATGATTGTTTGGCTGCCATTGTATATTCCAGCAGGGTATGATAGGCTTTATTTATCCTGTTGAAGCTTTCCTGGTTCCCGTTTTGCTGTATGGTATCGGGGTGGAATAATTTTGCTTTCGTGAGGTAAGCTTTTTTTATTTCCATTTCAGATGTTTCATCGCTTAACCCAAGGTCGTTCTTAGCTTGTTCGACCAAAGAAAGGTCTAAAGCTTTGACTTCTAAAGTATAAAAACTATAACAAGGCAATGGCCCAACCAATTTAAAGCTAAGCGCGTCTTCAAACTCGGCATCGAGCTTATCTATTTTCGATTCAAATTTTTCCTTGTTGTTTTTGTTTAGTAAAAACGCCGAATTGGTTACCATTTGGTCATTCATCACCTCGTGCGTTTTTATATCAATGCTTACTGACGATAAGGCATCCAATATCCTTAATTCGACCTGTTTGTTTTTCTCGGTCAATTTTTCTTTTATGAGCATACCTACTTTCACCTGGTCGAGTTGGGAAAGTGAATCTGACTTTTTCAGGATTTCCTCTTTTAATGCCACTATTTCGGGATGGCCTGCAACTTCCTGTATAACAGCACCAAAATTGGCCCAGGTAACGGCAATATCAATTTCGGTCAGGAATTCGACTTTCTTTAATGTTTCAAAAATCAAATCATAGCCTTTTGCAAGCAATTTCACCACATCATCCTTTGTACCCACAATTGTGCCCAACTTCATAGGGATGAACATGTTGAACCCTTTGCTTTGTAAGCTTTCGATGGTTTCCTGATGATGTACCAGAAGCATTCCAAGTTCTTCCCTGTTAGCGTAATCAATTTCCTCATCATCGTTGTCGGAAACAACAGCCGAAATATTTTGGAATGGGATTGCATAAATGCCCGAATCCTCGAATGTCCTGAACATATCCGGACTGTAAAAATTGGGCATTACCCCGTAAATGTAGATTCTTTTTGTTGGCATGTTGGTTTTGGTTGATGGGTTTATTGGTTGATGGGTTTATTGGTTGATGGGTTGATGGGCGGACTCTGAGCGTTGGTTGATGAGTTGATGGGTTGGTTGACAGGTTGTTACGTTGCTATGTTTTTGTGGGCGGATTGGTAGAGAGCATTCAACATTCTACCAATTTGGTCAATTCTTGTTCGTAATTCGATTAATCTATTTTCGGGTAAAAACCCCAAATCTGTTGAAAGTATCATCTGGTTCAGAACTTCAATCAGGCTGCCAAAAGCAATTTCATAAAATCTTGACTGGTCTTTTTTGCTCCAGCGTGTGCTTCCTTCGGCAATATTGCTGCTTACCGAAACCGAAGCCCTACGGAGCTGACTGGTTAAACCATATTTTTCCTCATTGGGAAAAGTGGACGTTGTTTGATAAATTTCCTTTACCAATTCCCGCGACATTTGCCAAACCTCCAAGTTTTCAAACGAATATTTCATATTAGTTCTTTTTAAACTCTTCAAATTTACCAAACTTTTCAGACAATCAACTCATCAACCCATCAACCTATCAACTTTTCAACCTATCACCCCTTCAACCAATCAACCCATAAACAACCAACTTCATTTCTTCCCAGCATTTTGTCTAAGAACCAATTCTATCGCTTCTTCAAAATGGCTTTCCAGGATGGAGATTTCGCCTTTAATCTCTTTTTCCTTTCCACGGTTTTTATCAATCAGTTCGCGGATGGCGAGCATGGCGGCCTTACGGCAGATAAACTCGATATCGGAACCTGTGAGTCCTTCTGTTTTTGTGGAAAGCTTGCTGAGGTTTACTTTTTTGCCAAGAGGTTTTTTCCGGGTATGAATCCCAAATATTTTTTCCCTTGTTGAAATATCGGGCAAAGGCAGTTCAAATATCAGGTCGAACCTGCCGCTCCGCAACAAAGCCGGGTCAATTAAATCAATCCTGTTGGTGGCTGCCAGAACAATAACACCCTTCAAGTCTTCGATTCCATCCATTTCGGTCAAAAATTGGCCAATTACCCTGTCGAGTACTCCGGAACTTGAACCGTCATCACTTCGCCGTGGAGTAAGGCTGTCAATTTCGTCGAGGAACAAAATGCAAGGTGAAGCCTGTTTGGCCATACGGAAAAGTTCGCGAACGCCTTTTTCGGATTCACCAATATATTTGCTCAAAACCTGCGGACCTTTTACCGAAATAAAATTTACGCCACTTTCGCTGGCAAGTGCTTTAGCCAAATATGTTTTGCCAGTCCCGGGTTTGCCATGAAGGATGATTCCTTTAGGTGGTTTGGTATCTGCTTTTTTGAAAAGGTCGGCATATTGCAACGGCCATTCCACGGTTTCTTTCAAGGCTTCCTTAATTTCTTCAAGTCCGCCAACATCATCCCATTTTACATCGGGAACCTCAACAAAAACTTCCCTGATTGCCGATGGCTCAACCTCTTTCATGGCATCCATGAAATTATCCATGGAAACTTCGAGCGACATCAAAAGTTCGTAAGGAATTTCGGACATCTCGAAATCTATTTGTGGCAGTATTTTCCGCAAGGCAGTCATGGCAGCTTCGCGTGCCAATGCTTCGAGGTCGGCACCCACAAAGCCATGAGTTATTTCGGCCAGTTTTTCCATATCCACATCCAGCGACAAAGGGATTCCCCTTGTATGGATGTGAAGAATTTCCAACCTGCCTTTTTTATCAGGGATTGAAATTGAAATTTCGCGATCGAAACGGCCAGGCCTCCTCAAAGCAGGATCAATGGAATTAGGGATGTTGGTGGCTCCAATTACAATCACTTTTCCCCTCGATTCCAATCCGTCCATTAACGACAGCAGTTGGGCAACAACACGTTTTTCAACTTGCTTTTCGCCACCCATATCTTCGCGTTTGGGGGCAATAGCATCTATTTCGTCAATAAATATAATGGCAGGCGCGTGCTGCTGGGCTTCTTCAAAAATCTTACGGATCCGGCCTTCGCTTTCACCGTAAAATTTCCCCATTATTTCGGGACCTGAGATATTAATAAAATATGCATCCGTTTCGTGGGCTACCGCTCTGACAATAAGCGTTTTCCCGGTTCCCGGAGGGCCGTATAGGAAAACTCCTTTTGGTGGTTGAACGCCAAGCCTTTCGAAAATTTCAGGATATTTGAGCGGAAGCTCTATCATTTCCCTGATGCGCTGCACCTGGTTTCCAAGCCCGCCAATATCTTCGTACGAAACCTTATGCTTGCGCTCGGCATCCTGCTTTGTGAGTTCCAGTTGGAAACTAGTATTGGGATTTATAAGTACAACCCCTTCAGGACTTGTTCCGGTAACCGTATAATCAACTGAACGTGAACCGAATAAATTTGCACGGACTTTATCCCCTTTTACAACGGACAAGCCATTGATCAACGAACCTATGTACTTGGCATCATCGGCCTTGAGCGAACCGGTTTTTGTTTCGGGTTTAAGCTTTATTTTTATCGCCTGGCGGCAAGCGGTTTTAACAACCTTCACTTTTTCGTCAATGCCAGCCTGTGCATTTTCGCGTGTAATCCCATCAATTTGTATTATGCCTTTGTCGCGGTCTTCGGGATAGCAAGGCATTATTTTTACCGGGGTTGCACGCTTGCCTTCAATCGCAATCACATCGCCGCTTTCTAAACCAAGCAACTTCATGTCGTTTGGGTCAATACGGGCAATGGCGCGGCCAACATCTTTTACCAAGGCTTCTTTTACGCGTAAGATTATTTCGTCTTTCATTTTGGCCGTATTTTAACGCTGATAATTCTAACCTTTTTCATTTTGATCTGCATCAATCGATTTAATCCGTTTCAATCAATTTAATCTGTATTTTCTGCATTCCCGTTTTTTTCTAAAATCAATCAGAGTTCTGTTTCACTTCAAAAAGGCTCATCCTCAATTTTTCCAAGGCTTCCTTTCCTTTGATTTCCTCTGCAAACACCGGGACTTGAACCCTGTTCAGGTTGTCGAATATTTCATTTATTTGTTGGATGTACTTTACTTGTCCGGCTTTTCGGCTCTTACAGAAATTGCAATCGTCGGATACCATTACATTGTTGACGATTATTTGGCGGGCATTTATCTGGGATTTGTGCAAATCGGCCAACAGACGGACAGTTTCCATAATGGCCATTGCTTCGGGGATGCAAACTGGGATAAATTCACATTTGGTTTCGTCCTTCAAAATATTTTCGATCCTTTTAACCGTTCTTTTCAGGCTGAGCAAAAACGTATCTACCTCATCCTGTTTGTACGAACCTGAAAAACTGGTTATCATATACCGGTATTTCCACCTCATTTTGGCGGCTACTTTTATCCAGGCATCCAACAATTTTGGCGATGAAATCAACCTCAGCGCATGGCCGGTTGGGGCAGTGTCAACCACATATTTTTCGTATCCGCCCTCATCAATAAAATCAATTATGGTTTTAAAACTCATGATTTCATCAATGCCGGGGATTGATAGGGTGAGCATATCGTCGATATCCTCATTATCAAAGTTGGTGGAAGTAACCAGGAGTTTTTTAAGTTCGCTGTGATGTGCGGCTTTAAAAACCGAAAGTGCCTCGTCGGCAACTACTTCGATAGCTGAAAGGTTGGCAGTGCCGGCAACTTTAACTACTTTGAAACCAATTTCCTGTTCGAGGCAATCGGAAACCGAGTGTGCCGGATCGGTGGAGATGAGCAGCGTTTTGTGATTCTGGGATAAGGCAATGGCAGTGGCAATGGCACAACTGGTTTTTCCGACACCGCCTTTTCCTCCAAAAATGACGAGTTTAAGGTCGCTGTTATCTAAACCAGAGAGTGCCATAACGCTTATTTTTTAATCCTTATTTCGAGGATACCATTTGTGAATTTATGTTTCAGGTTTTCGTTGCTGGCTTTGTTTGGAAGCAATAATTCCTTTCGGTACGAGCGGCTTTTACTTACTGCCGAAATTTCGAGCATGTCTTCCTTGAGATCTATTTTAAGGTCGCTTTCCTCAATTCCAGGCATTTCTGCTATGATTATCATTTCATCAGTTTCGTCAAAAATGTCGGTAATCGGCTCCCTTTCTTCATTTACTTTCGGGCCTTCGGGTGTTTTTTTTATGTTTCCGAAAGTCTCAACTTTTGGGCTGCCTCCGCCGGCTGTATTGATAGTGAAGCCGTAAACACCCTTCATCCCTTTTTTGATGTGGTCTAACTTGAACTCGCCTTCTTTGCTCATTTTACCACTTTCATCAAGCTTTCCGGCAAGGTCAACCAATTTTTCGATGCCTTTGAACAGGCCGCCAAGCCCAAAAAGGTCGAAATTTGCTTCATTTTTATTATCGTTATCTTTTTCCATGATATCCTGTTTTAATCTTCCTAAACCATTAATAGAGTGCTGTTAATTGATTTTTTTATTAGCCTGCTTTTTGTGAAAAAAAAGAGGAATTGTTATAGCGGTTTATTCATGGCTTCAAGTTTTTCGAGGCGGGCTTCCAGGGTTTCCTGTTGCTGCATAAGCTCCTTTTCACGGGCTTTGGTGGAAAGATAGGTATCTTCCTGCCACCAGTTTATACCCATTTCCATGGCCTTGTCAACCGAAGCCACAAGTAGCCTGATTTTAATGGTAAGCAAATCAATATCTGCAATCTGAATTTTGATATCGCCTGCTATCACGATCCCTTTATCGAGCACCCTTTCGAGTATATCGGCAAGGCCAGTCGCATTAATTGAATGTTTTGGTTCTGACATGGTATGTTTTTTAGTAGTCTATTGACATGGTTTTAAAATCGGATTTTACTCCGGCGGTTTTCTTTTCATCTGGTCCCTGCACTTCTATCGAGTGCATTTCCTTTGCTTTCTCATCATTATAATCCTGTATCTCTTTCAATCGGCCTTGAACAAATTCGAGCCTGAGCAAGATCCTTATTTCTTCACTTTTTAGCCTGGTCCTCTCTTTTTCGAGCATATACAATTTTATGAAATCGGATTCTTCCTTGTTTGGGATGCCCGATTTAACTACGTTCTGCATTGATTTAATGCTCTGGAGTCCTTTTATTGCGCTTGAGATAGGCATGGTTTAATGTGTTAATTTGGTTAATGTGGTAATGTGCTAATGTGTTAATGTGGGGATTTGGGGATGTGAGAATGTGGGAATTTGCTATAGTGGGAATTTGATGGGGCCATTCGGAACTTATCAACTTATCAACCTTTAAACCCTTCAACTTATCAACCCATCAACACTTCGACTTCGCTCAGTGTCCGCCCCTCAACCCCTCAACCCCTCAACCTTTCAACCCCTCAACCTTTCAACCCCTCAACCCCTCAACCAATCAACCCCTCAACCAATC
>CAJAXK010000461.1 GCA_903946925.1 uncultured Bacteroidales bacterium
AACTGGTTGCCTTGGTAAAAGTACAGCAACTCGTCAATATAACCCGGTGAATTGTTTGGGCTCAGCAAACCTTTACGCTTGATGCCCTGTATGTTGCCGTTCAGGTCGTAGGCTTGGCCTGTATGAAAATTGCTGAGTTGCTCGCCATATTTATTATTGTTGACCCATGAGCCGTTGAGCACTTCGGAATAGGTGCCGTTGAGCAGGCGGTTGAGGTTGTCGTAAGTGTAGCAATAGGCTTTAAGCCCAGTGGTTACGGGTGTTGTAACCCCTGTGGGCTGTGCCGTTTGCCATTTGATGGCCGATATATTCCCGTTGTACCTTGCTGTGTTGGTGAGGAAATCGTCCACATTGTTGTACAGAAGTTCCATGGCAAACAAATCGCCATCCTGCTGCATTTGTGCGGGGTTGTTTATTTTGGTTAACTAGCTACGGATTTTTGTAAGATGTACCCGCTCGCGTCTGAAGGAAAGACGCGCGCGAACGGAGCAAATTCAAGTTAATTTAGTGCATTGAGGCTACTCTTTTTTGAAATTGCACAAAAATAATTGTTTTCGAAATATGTAACCTTTGTTAATTAATTCTCCTGGTTTAGTTAAAAGAATCTTATTTTTAAATAATAATAATGTATCTGTATCAATATTTGGAACCAAACCATATTTTTCATATTGTGTGAGATAATTAGGACCAATTTTCGAATGTTCTCTTTTGTTTGCGTTTAAAAAACTACAATTAATACTTTCTTGTGGTGGGATATAAAGATATAAATTTGTATCTCTCTGAAAATTAACATTTCTAAGAATTATTTTGTCTTCTATTCTTTTATATACACAAGTAGTCGTTAATTCCTTAATATCTAAGTCAATGTCATTGCAATGAAAAACATTCTCCATTCTGCAAATAGAATCATTTGAAAAAACTAAACGCAAGGTCCTTTTTTTGCTTTTGTAAATATAGGAGCTGTTGTTTAATTCCTTTGGAATGTTACATGACAAGATTGTTAAAATGATTAAAATGCATGGAACTACAATTTTCATATTTTAGGTTTTAATTATTATTCCACTGTTCGGTTTTTTGCATTGGATAAGTCAAAGATTGTTCGGGCCAGAGTCCACTTGATACAGAATTTATCATGGAAGGAGTTATCTGATCCATGTTCGTAATTTTAATTAAAATAATATTATTTGCGTTTAATGGATTCAACTTACACATTGTTTCTAAACCTGAATAGGGTTTAACATATTGTCTATAAATATATTCGCCATCCCAGGCATATTGTGCCCTGTATGCCCTTATTTCATCTTGAACTCCATAATTTGTTGAATTATCAGAAACATCAAGAGTTCCTCTTGCAACATCACCCCCATGCCTTCCTTCATGAAGGCTCATTGCCATACTATTATCAGTAAACATGGTGACTACTTTATCCCCCTTTGGATTTAAGCCAGTTTCCTTTGTAATATTCCCATCGACATTGTTATCTATAGCAGATTTTGATGTAAGGCTTTCATATCTGTATTCAGTTTTTTTGTCATTCCGCATATCATTAATATCAGATGCAGATCTTCTTAGTTCACTAGCCCTTGCTCTAACATCCTTACCATCACCTCCACTTTTATCTATTCTGTTAGCTTTGCTTTCAAGTCTTGAAGCTTTTTTTTCTGCTCTTCTTTCAATTCTTCCTGCCTTCTTACCATTTCTTTCATCAAAATATCTCCCATCAATATCAACTAATCTAATTGGGTTATTTGCACAGTATGTGTAATTTGATGAAGAAAAATACTTTTCTGATAATTGGTCGATACAATGCCATCTGCCTAAAACTGGATCATACATTCGCCAACCGTAATCCAACCAATTTAACCCCATCTCATCCTGCATCATTTTGCCGTTGTAAAGGTACTTATTTGGGCGGTTTACATCGGTGCTATTTGATGTTAATCCTTTAATATTCATGCCCAAAAACACCTCACCCTGCCCTCTCCTCAAGGAGAGGGTTGTGTACATGACAGGTTGAAGACGGGT
>CAJAXK010000462.1 GCA_903946925.1 uncultured Bacteroidales bacterium
ACTGTTACTGAATTCACAAGGGAGTTTAGTAGCCATTATTGTGAAACCCCTAATTAACATACATAAACAAAACAAAACCAACAAATTATGAAAAAAAGTTTATTTGCAATCGGTATTGGTTTCCTACTTGTGGGATCCATTATCTTCACATCATGTGAGGGCAAAGAAGGCCCAATGGGACCTGCAGGCCCAACTGGAAACAACGGAGCACCTGGAACTAATGGAACAAATGGTTCCAATGGAGTTAACGGTATCAACGGAGTTAACGGAACAAATGGTTTAGACGGTAAAGATGCCAACTCATCATGCCTTGTTTGCCATACCGTAGCTAATTTCGATGCTAAAATTGTTGAGTATCAATTATCAAAACACTACATGGGGAACACAAGCAGCCGTTTCACCAAATTTTGTGCTACTTGCCACACACACGAAGGATTCCAGGAAACTCAAGGCAATGGAAGTTTTGTTGTTAGGAACGATATGCCGAACGCTACCCGTATCAACTGCAAAACCTGCCATGCACACACAGGCTTTGATTTTTCGGATACACTTGCTCAGATTCTGACCACTGTTTCGCCAGTTTACCTGAATTACAACAAAAACCTGACTGCTACCGATTTTGGCAAGATCAACAACCTTTGCGTAACTTGCCACCAGATTCGTGGCTACACATCATTGGTTTATTCTGATACAACCCTTACCCCGGATGTTATCAACAAACCTTTCGATCAGTTACCATACTTCCCATTTGTGAATACAGATGACAATGCTCCAGTTTCTTATTTAGTAGGCCGCAGTTTCTCGGTACATGATGGCAACCAATCAAACCTATTTAAAGGTATAAACGGTTACGAATATGCTGGCAAAACATACACAAGGACATGGACACACTCCGATGCTTCCTGTACTGATTGCCACATGAACGAATTTAACGCCACTACCGGAAAAGGTGGACACACACTTTGGGTTAACGAAGAAGAATGTACCGCTTGCCACAAGAGCGATAAAATCACTCCAGTTCAAAACCTTATTGATGGAAAACGTATTGAATTGGCTGAGTTGCTTACAGCAAGAAAAGTTTTCAGGAAAACCACCAATTCAAGCGGTGTGGTTTCATACAGCGCAATGAATACACACGATTTCAATGGCAAATTATACCCAACTACCCAAACCCCTGGCGATCTTTTTGCTACCTCAACCGGTAACAACACAGTAAGCCCAACCACAGGTTTAGTTGTTTATGGTAACATGCTGAAATATGATAAAGATGCCAATTATCAATATAGGATTGGTCGTCAATGGAAATATGGCGAATTAGGCGCAGCTTATAACTATGCTTATATCAATAGCGAATTGTCATTAGGGGCACATAACCCAACGTATGCTTTGCAACTTCTGCAAAACTCAATTGATTGGTTGAACGCCAACCCTGGTAAATAGTTTACTGCTTACCATAATGGTTCAAAACATGATCACAGTTTCTAATGAAACCTGATTTTTTGAATCAATAAATAGAAAAACCTGTTGAAAAATCTCACTTTTCAACAGGTTTTTTATTTTACGGGCATTCTGGGAGCATGCTGGCTGTAAGGAAAATAATAAGCAAGAAATAGGCTGTGAACAAAGGGAAAAAACAAGCTATTATCACGCTCGCCCCTTAAATAGCATTTTAACAGATTGTTGGCAGGTAAGTATCAAAAAATAATCCCGTGATGGGCTTCAAATTCTAATTCCCCTTTAACCATCAACGATTTTCTTGTTTTCTAATTCCTTGTCTTCAGGATGACCACGAACCACTCATTTCCCTATTTTCTATTTCCCCAATAACACTTCGACAAACTCAGTTTCCGCCAATAACTATTAACCAATATCCAATAACACTTCGACAGGCTCAGTGTCCGCCAATAACCATTAACCTATAACCAATAACACTTCGACAGGCTCAGTGTCCTCCAATAACCATTAACGAATAACCAATAACCAACCCCCTATTCAGGTATTTCTTTCACATCATTTTTAAGTTCCTGTTCGCGGGCTTTATCGTAATATACTTCTTTCGAAATAATTCCATCAACATACACAATCTCGCTCACTTTTCCGCCATTTTCTTTGTAGGAAATCCACAAACCAGTTTTCATGTCGTTTTTAAACTGACCAAGTACCATTGGCTTACCATCGGTAAAATAAAATCTGGCAAAACCTTCGTTCTTTCCGTTTACAAAATATACTTCCGATTTCAATTTCCCGTCCATAAAAAATTGCCGGCACACACCTTCCGTCACACCGTTTTTATAGGGTCGTTCTTCTAATAATTTACCATCGTCATAGTAGGTTTTCCAAATTCCATGCGGTACACCTTTCAAATAAGTTTCTTCTGCCGAAAGTATTTCCAAATCGTTATAATATTTCCATAAACTGTCTTTCTTGGTTTCAACATAAACACCTTCGGCCATTTTTTTACCACTTGCATAAAAATTAATGGCACGGGCCGATTTGCCATCTGCCGAATAAGTAAGTTCTGACCTAACTTTACCGTCCTCGTAAAAATACTTGAAAACGCCTTGCGGGATATTATCCTTAAACCTTCCTTGATAAACTAGGTTTCCCTTTGAATCTGTTTTGCTCCATTCACCTTGTTTTAAACCCTTGGCATCAACCAAATTTTGGGCAAGCAAGCATGATGAGTTCAACAGTAAAACTAAACCGGATAGAATGTGTAACTTTGCCCTATTCATACTTTTTGGATTTTTCGATACTGGATTTTAAAACGATTTCGGATCAACAATAGTATAAAGGCAGTAAAAAACCTTACTTTTGAAGTGTGGATTTTATGCGTATGCCTCAGTTTGAATGGGAAATTGTTTTCACCAAGTATAGATAGTGAGGACCTGTGCAAAAAATGCAACAGTAGGCTTTTGGCCTTTTGACTTTAATACACCCCACACTTCATATAGTTTATCCAATCAGTTAAACCCGCAATATTTCATTTGGCCAGTACTATAATTATGGAAGGTTCTTACTCATCAGTTTTACTAAAAAATGTGGTCGGCGAACTTACCCGCTTGCCAGGAATTGGACAAAAAACCGCTTTACGGCTAGCCTTGCACCTATTAAAGCAGCAGCCCGAAATTGCAACAGCCTTAGGTAATTCCATACTTAAACTCCGAAACGAAATAATGTACTGTTCGGTTTGCAACAATATTTCGGATCGTGATATTTGCGATGTTTGTGCAAACCCAAAGCGCGACCACACCACACTTTGCATTGTTGAAGATATCCGCGACATGCTTGCCATAGAAAACACGGCGCAGTTTAAAGGTGTTTACCATATACTTGGTGGGATTATTTCGCCTGTTGAAGGCATTGGCCCTTCCGATTTGAGTATTGCCCCAATTGTTGAAAAAATTGCCACCGGCGATTTCAAAGAAATCATAATGGCTTTGCCAGCAACGGTTGAAGGCGATACCACGAATTTTTACCTCTATAAAATGCTGAAGCAATTCAATGTAAATATTTCCATCATTGCCCGCGGCATCCCGGTTGGCGACGAACTTGATTATACCGATGAAATTACCTTAGGCCGTTCGATACTTATGAGGCAGCCCTATCAGGGATTAAAATTATAATACGATTGTTTCCGGTTGCAAATGTTGGGCTACAATTTCTCCAAAATATAATTTACCATCCTTGTGTATAAATGATAGGTTGTATTGCCGCCATAAATACCGTGGTTGCGGTTAGTATATAGTTGCATTTCAAACTGTTTGTTTGCCTGCACCAAGCGTTCGGTAAATTCAAAGGTATTTTGGGCATGTACATTATCGTCGGCGGTGCCGTGGCATACCAGAAAATTCCCTTTCAAGTCTTCGGCAAAGTTAAGAGGCGAATTTTGGTCGTATCCATCGGGGTTTTCCTGTGGGGTGCGCATAAAACGCTCGGTATAAATATTGTCGTAATAGCGCCAATTGGTTACAGGTGCAACGGCAATCCCTGTTTTGAAAACGCCATCTCCTTTCACCATGCACGAAGAAGATATGTAACCACCAAAACTCCAACCCCAAATCCCTATTCGGTTAGCATCAACAAATGGAAGCGAACCTAAATATATGGCGGTCTCTATCTGGTCAATAGTTTCGTATTTGCCTAATTGCAGGTATGTTGCTTTGCGGAAAGCTTCACCGCGGCCACCTGTCCCACGCCCATCAACACAAACCACAATGTAACCAAGCTGCGACAGATACTCTTCCCACCCTAAATCCCAGGCATCTAAAGCACTTTGAGAACCAGGACCACTGTACTGTGTCATAAAAACAGGGTATTTTTTAGTCGGGTCAAAATCAGCCGGCTTAAGCATCCAGCCAATTAAATTTATATTCCCCGATGTGTTAAAATCGAAGAATTCCCTAAACGAAAACTTATATTCTTTAAGTTTTGAAGTCAGCATTTTATTGTCGTCGAGCATTCGGACGATTTTGCCTTTTTCGTTATACAAAATGGTGGTTGATGGCATTTTAGCTGATGAAGAAGTGATGGAATAATATTTAAACCCTTCACTGAATTTTGCGGAATTGGTCCCGGTTGAAACCGATATCTTCTTTTTCCCGGAACCATCCCATTTTATACAATAAACTTCGCGTTGATAGGGCTTTGGTTCGGCAGAAGTATAATAAACCAGCTTGTTTTTTACATCAATCCCATTCAAAGCTGTTACATCGAAATTGCCTTTTGTAACCTGGCTCACCAACTTCCCTTGCATGTTGTAGAGGTAAATATGCGAAAACCCATCCTTTTCGCTACGCATGGTGAAATGGATTTTGTCTTCCAGAAACCTAACATCATCAAAATAATTCTCGTCGAGAAAATATTTATTGGTTTCGGTGATTAAAATTCGCGATTTACCTTTTGAAGGCGATGCCACCAATATTTCGAGCTTGTTTTGCAAACGGTTGAGCCTAAAAATGGCTAATTGGGAAGAGTCTGCAGTGAACCTTATACGTGGTATATAAACATCCGTTTCGGAGCCAATATCCATTACTTGCTTTTCCCCTGACGCTATATTGTACGTATTTACACTTACTTGCGAATTAGGGTCGCCAGCTTTGGGGTATTTGAAGGTTGTTACTCCTGGATAAAGTTTATTTTCGTCCAAACTGGGCTCCGAACCCTGGAACATGGTCATGCTAAATTGAGGCACACGACTTTCGTCGAAACGGACCCAGGCAAGATACTGGCCATCAGGCGACCATTCAAATGCTTTGTTGTATTCAAATTCTTCCTCATACACCCAGTCGGGAACACCGTTGATTACATAATTAAATTTCCCATCTGTTGTTATTTGGGTTTCTTTACCAGTTTGCAAATTGGCATAAAAGAGATTGTTTTGCCGCACAAAAGCAACCATGCTTCCATCAGGCGAAAAAGTGGCAAGTTGTTGCTTCCCATTTTTCGAAACTTGTGTAATTGTTTGCTTCTCAATGTCGAACACAAAATAATTAGCTGTAAACGAACGGCGGTAAATGGATTCTTTATTGGCAAGCAACAACAACTTTGTTTCGCTGGCATCGAAACTGAAGTCGCTGAAATTACTAATGCTATCGTTTTTTATTTGAGCAAGGTCAAGGATTACCTTCACAATTTCACCTGTTTCGTAGCTATGGATTACTATTTTTGTGCCTCGCGATTCGGAAGCGGCATAGTTTCCCCCATCTTTCATGGATTTAAATCCACGTATGCCCGGCGAATAGAATGTATAATTTTTAAAAAAATCATCGAATTCAAATTGCTTTGTGCCGTTTTGCGCATTTATTTTTGAAATTAAAAGTAAACAAAACACTGATAGTGTTACCTTTAAGAGAATATTTTTCATCTGTTTATTTTTTATTTTTTACGGGTCAGATGGAATACGCCAGATTGATTATAATATCATCTTCGGTTGGTGCTTTATACCAATCATGGCTATTTCATGGATGTCAAATTTCCCCCAAAAGTATATCATTCGCACCATTTTATATTAAACTTGTTGAAAAAGCATACACTAAACACTCTTTTTTGAGGATATTTGCCTGCATTGGTTTGTTATATAAAAACTTTTGCCCAGAGAAAAGATAAGTATTACATTTGCGGCCTAAACGCGTTGTTAGCTCAGTTGGTTCAGAGCATCGCCTTGACAGGGCGGGGGTCACTGGTTCGAGTCCAGTACAACGCACGGAGTTGAATATCAGATAGTTATAACTGATTTTATATTTGCCTCGTCCAAATTCGTGCCAAGGATTCTTTTTTGCCCATGAGAAAAGCTCATAGGAGTAAAAAAAAAATGCACTTATCCGAAACTTTACAAAAGAGTGGAAATTACAGACCTGCAAGGCTTTCTTGTGGTGTTAGATGGTATATTGAATACTATGTCTACCATATTGAATTAAAAAAGATGGTCCGAAAACGGATCCAGCTTAATAGTATCGAGAAAATTTCAGAACGGCGGGCTTATGCAAACAAACTGCTGCGAAAACTTAATTCAGAGCTTGAAAAGGGATGGAGCCCTTATATAGATGAAGAAAGCGCGAAAAGTTATCAGCTGCTTACTAAAGTTCTAGAGGATTTTATAAAGCTGAATCGAAAAAAATATGCGGAAGGAGATATCCGGGAAGCTACAATTTTAAGTTATGGGAGTTACTACAATAAAATTTCAGAATACATTGTGAAGTTTAAGTTGGAGGAACTTTACATTTATAATTTCAACAAAGATTTTATTGTGAAGTATCTTGATTATATTTACAATGAACTCAATTTGTCGAGTAGAACCCGGGATAATTATCTGAAATTTCTCAGATTATTTTCTAATTATCTGGTTGAACGCTCATTTTTAAAAGTTTCACCGGCTACTTCTGTAAATATTTTGGGTAAGAATAAACGGGCGGCTAAAAGCCGGACTGTGATTCCTGCCAATATCATGGAAAAGGTTTCAGAATACCTTTTAAAAAACAATAAAGACTTTCTGCTTGCAGCTCAAATTCTGTATTTCTGTATGGTTCGTCCAAAAGAAATGTCATACATAAAAATTGGCCATATTGACCTGAATCGGAGCACTATATTTATTCCAGGAGAAACGGCTAAAAATTATAAAGATGCTGTTGTTACGATTCCGGTTTCTTTAAATATACTTATAAGTGAAATGGGAATAATGGACTACCCTCCCAATTATTATTTGTTTTCGGCTGGTTTCAAGCCTGGCGAGAAACATGCGAAAGAAAAGCAGTTTTCTCGTTATTGGGAGAGACATGTGCGCAAAGATCTGGATTTGCCTTTAACTCTAAAATTTTATTCTTTGAAAGATACAGGTATTACAGATATGATAAGAATGTATAACGATCCTATTCTTGCCCGCGACCAAGCCCGGCACCATGATTTAACAATCACTAACATTTATACTCCAAGTGATATGATGCAAGCTAATGAACGCATTAAGAATGATACAAGGCGATTTTAAAAAAGCGGTCTGCAATTATGCAGACCGCTTTACTTTTTACCTTAGAAGATCGTTTCAGAGCAGGTCAGGCTTATTATAAAGGCTGGTAGGTTTGCTTTATCCATATCAATTCCTGCATTTTCCTGCACTTTATCTTGAACAAATGTTTTCAAAGCCATGAAATTTTTATTTCTATCAATTTGAAAACTATTCTCTGCATCACTGCAAATCAGAAAGTCGGTGATGATCAAGGCAGTTGTTTCGGCTATGTTAAAGGTGTTGATGCATTTCTCAATCAATCACAAAAAGTAATACCTAGCTTATGAAATCAATATCCGTTGGATGTCGATAAAAAAACTTAGGTATAGATAACCTTTCTTTTTTGATTGACCTTGAAGCAATTATCATTAGGAATATGTAAAGAATAAAGGCTGAAAACATACTATAGAATATTAACTATGCATTGATTTGTTCTAACTCTTTTAGTTTATACTTTTCTTACGATTAAAAACTTCCTAAATGAATAAATCACAAAAGCAACCACCACCAACCAAGCAATCCTTCCCGACCACAAAAAGAATTTCTGCCACCAAGACAAGGGTATCTTAACTGGTTTTTCAACCAAAAAAGGTACCCTTATTATTTTTTCTTTATTGATATAGATTTCCTTATTTAAGCCCTTAACAGATTTTTCAATATCTGTTTTTACCTGTTCCAGCGTGTGTTGCAGTCGGCTGTTCTGGATCCAAGCCTTTGAAATGGCATACTTTGTACTTAGTATTGAAACCTCGGTTGAAATGCTGTCGGCGACTGGAACTAAAACGCTGTCGTGTACAATTTCGCCCGGAATGTGTACATATATCAAGCTATCACGGTACATTATTATGGTTTTCTGTGACACGGAACTATCAAAACCACCCCAAGGACACCCTTGCTCAAAACTGACTTTTTCGAAGTGCTTTAGTGCTTTTGTGCATTTCCGGGTTTGGATTTCCTCTGGTGTTGAGCAAGCGGAAAGTAAAATAAGCAATAGGCT
>CAJAXK010000463.1 GCA_903946925.1 uncultured Bacteroidales bacterium
GAAGGCCGCGTTGTTTATGCCAACAATAGCCGCAACTACTTTGGTGAGGTTTATTTAAAAGACCACCTTGGCAATGTGCGCGTAGCCTGCCGCCGCGAAAATGGGGTGTTAAAAACCCGCCAGGTCGATAATTACTACCCCTTTGGCATGAATATTAAAGGGTTAACCTTAAATAGCACCGATGTAAACCGCCCAAATAAGTACCTTTACAACGGCAAACAGATGCAGGATGAAATGGGGCTGGGGTGGTTGGATTACGGGGCAAGGTTCTATGACCCGGTTTTAGCAAGATGGCATTCGCCGGATCCATTAGCGGAAGTCAATAGAAGATGGAGTCCTTATCGTTATGCCTATGATAATCCAATGAGGTTTCTTGATCCCGATGGGATGCTTGAGGAGCTTTATTTGAAAGGTGAAGAGGCACAAGAAGCTTTTCGCCAGTTACAGCAATCTACTAGCTTAGATTTATCAATGGCAGATGATGGCAAAGTATCAGCTAATGGAGAAGCACAGTCTAAAAGTGATAAGCAATTACTTGCTGCTATTAATGACAAGGATATAGATGTAACTGTCACTGCTACAAATTCTTTAACAGTCTCTACAGGGCCAAATGATTATACTACCGGGGGATCCTTTATGGGAAATAAGGTGACACAGACCTCTGGGACAGAAATTATTAACGAAGTTCCTGAAGAAGTACCAATTACAAAAGTTTTAGCTAATCAAGAGGTTAATCCAGATATGCTGAATTCTTATGATCATGCAACAGGATCTCAAGCGGGCACATTTATTTTGCATGAGGTTACAGAATCTTACGAAGGAGCTAAGATATCTCAGGCAACAGGTGTTTCAGCACTACCAGCAGCAAAAGGTAATGCAACATATTCTTCCATTTATCAGCCCGCTCATATTTCTGCTTCAAATCAACCTGGAATTACAACAACTGACTTTAGAATGGCTCAGATGCATTCAATAATTTTACCAATTTTAAAGAGCAAATTAATATGGTGAAACTACTTCTTTGTAGTGTTTTTTTCATACTAATGAACTCAAATAGTGAGATTTATGCTTCCGCTATTGATGAAAACACTATAGATACATGTATTTGCAAAGTGCAAATAATAATGTTAGATTCAACGAAAGAAGCATATTTGATTTATGCTATAATTGAAAAAGATTCAAGTCAAATTGCAATTGTTTCTTTGAAGAATAGATGTCGAAAAGGGGAAAAAATAAAATTGGGTGAAAAATATACCATACAAATAAACCCATACTATAACTATAATATATTTCCAAATAACATGATTCTTTTCGATATAGTACTATCCGGTAAAAAAGTAATTGTACCCTCTAAAGGCTGGGCTGCTAACGTTTACACTTCACCGGACCTATCAGGGCTAAAAATCACACCAAATTGCCGTAGTCATTAATATTTTATAAAAATGAAGGTATACATATAAAGCAACAAAGCCCGGCGTAGTTCCGGGCTTTGTTGCCTCCGTTAGCGCGCGGTGTGTCCTGAAGTAAAAGTACGAATTTAATCAAAGAAAGTTCTTTTACATGCTGTATAAAAGATGAAGGGGTCTCTTCAAAAAGATGGGCCTTCGCAACAGCTGTGCAGGCAGATATTGCAACTTAGCGCTTGCGCGATCTCACGAACGATAGTGAGTAAACCGCCTTGCGGTGCTGTAGCCAAAATCTATGGTATTGAACGGACAAGGAACCGAACGGAGTGAGCTCACGAATACTTATAAAAATAAACAAGCCATGAGTAAAAGGAGGAGCAATCCATCAGGTATAAATAACGGAGATGAACGCAAGTGAACCACTGCTGACGTATTGTGATAGCAACCCGTTGTCAAAACTTCCATTTCGCGCGATGGGACGAGGAGCATAGCAGTTACCTGATTTACTGGCTATGCGGCAACCGATATTTAAGTGGCATGAACGTTATTTGGGCTTTTATACGTAACAGGAGAGTACTGTGAGCTGATGGAAGTCTGAGGCAAGGGTATGCTGTCAAACGAAAAGAAAAGGCACAAGCTGAGCACCAGTGAGGCCGAAAGTACCAATGCGGCACACTGTCGTGGGCTAAGCCGTAGTTGTGACGAAGTCTCTGTAATGGAGATGGAGCGAAGGGCTTAGCTAATTTCATTTGTAAGTTGCCAACTCTTCGGAGGATGAGCATAGATTTACAATATGAATTTAGAAGAGAGCCGTGTAAAAGGAGACTTTCAAGCACGGTTCTGTGAGAGGCTTGGGGTGAAATTCCCCTTGCCTGCTCGTTTGAAATGTCGCATTTTCAAATTTCCAAATTCCTCCATTTTTCAAATTAATTTCTATTGCATTTTTGCATTATAATCAGTATTAGACATGTTTTTCCTTGAACTGCCAGTAAAGCCTTATGTGAAGCAATACATCATCCTGAATTATGGAAACCCGGCTAACTTTTCGTCAAATAAATTTATTAACGAACGTTTCCGAAAATGCCTTATTAAACCTTCGCGCCGCTATAATACCTATTACGAAAAACAATCATTTTGCAAATATGCCGAAAGCATAAAAATCATCCTTACTCAGGACGACTTTTATAGGTATGGCTGGGAGCTTTCCCCTTCCGATATTATATCATTCGGGAAGCTTATCGAACACCATGCAAAATTTCTTGCGTGTAACATGATTAGCTTTTACATGACCTACATGAACGAAAAAGATGCAATACTTTGTTTTCAAAATAATTTCGGGTTCAACGAGGATATTTGGCAGTATCAAAGCCTTAAAAAAATATACGATCGCTTTGCTGTAGCAAATGGTAAAATATATTATACCAAGGACTTGACCTTAAAATTAGAAAAATTATTGCTTACCAATTTATCAAACCTTGGAACGCTTTTGCCCGAAGCAATACGCCAATACGAAAATCAAAATAAATAATTATTCATGGTGATATTGTAAGAAAAATATACAATATCACAATAAGC
>CAJAXK010000464.1 GCA_903946925.1 uncultured Bacteroidales bacterium
AAGTCCAATCCTAATCACTACTATTACTTTGAAACGTATGCGTTTGAGAGGGTACGAAGCTATACTTACCTATTACGAGAAAATTGCCCCACATCTTAATGAACCGCTGTATACGAGAACCGTAAAGGGTCGAACGTAAAGAAATTGTCCGGTGGACAATTTTAGTGAGGAGCCAGCAAGCAGAGGCGGGTTTGAGAGGCGTACCCCGATAGTATCTGCTGGGGAGGCCGAATACTTGATTACCTACTGGTTCTTATTATTTTCGTTTAAGTTTCACTTTTAGGTCTGAAAAATGGACTCCTTCTCCAGAAATTTCGAATATTTCATTACACTGAAATAAAAAAGCAACTAATTCACTCTCATTAAAAGCCACGTAATCAAATTTTATAATCATAGCTGTGTGGAGTTGCCATACTTCATACGGTTTTCTTTTATTTATTAACTGGTCTCTGCAAAAGTCAATCGTGGAGTGGTCCAATTTCAATATTTCAGGCTTTTTAATCCAGTCAAAGTCGTCTTCTGTTTTTCCTTGGGCATATAAAGCGTCAAGAATTACACTAATCCCAAATCCAATATCCCAGTTTTCAGTGTAAAGTGGTCTTAGAAAATCTATTGTCTCTCCATGCTTTTTATTCAAATTCAATGCTTCTGCGTATGCTTCCTGTGCATACAAGTCAGAAGGTGTTCTCAACGCTTTTTTTCTCCTGAATTCTAATAAACCAGTCCAATCCTCAGCATTAATTAAATTATAATCTTCTTCCCAATCTTCAAATTCGTCAAAAACTTTTTTCATACAGTCTAAATTTTCTAACTTATTTTGATTCTGGATTTTAACGGCTGACGGTCGAGTAGGCAAGGGGAATTTCACCCCGAGCCTCTCACAGAACCGTGCTTGAAAGTCTCCCTTCACACGGCTCTTCTAATTTCAAGGTGTAAATATAAGCTCATCCTCCGTAAAGTTGGCAAATTATTCCTGAAATTAGCTAACCCCTTCGCTCCACTCCCATTACAGGAGTTTCATCACTACTACGAGCTAGTCCGCCATCCTTGCAACCTTTGATACTGTCAGCCTCGTAGGTATTGCCCACTTGTGCCTTTCTCTTAGCATTTTACAAGGACTTCCTGAGTTCCCTAAAAGAGCCTGAATAAGGTTCATGCCTGCTCAATCGCGTTTGCCCCATAGCCGGTAAACAAGTAACCGCTATGATTATTCAGCTGTCCCATAGATAACTGGCTTTTGACAAAATGTAGCACCCTCACACAACTTCATCACAGGTTCACTTTCGTTCATCTCCCTTATTCGTACCTGACTGTTTTAATACAGCTTTTTCCTCCTACCGTTCAACACCCTTCAATTACTATCCGAGCACCGGGAGGCGGTTTACTCATGCATTGCTTATTTTTAAATGTATTCGTGAGCTCACTTCGTTCGGTTGATGCCTTCGCTTGTACAACGACACCGATAGACCTACTATCATCTCTTTTAAAGCATTGATTTATCCATACAAGGGATAGATCATTCACGGTTTGGCGCTTGGCGCATGGGCGGATTTCGGAGCACTAAACTGTCAAAACACCACAAAAGTTGATTAGAGGTAAAATGTTCAATTAGCCAAGTCACCCGCCATTGAGCCAAACGCCTGTTACCTGTTACTTTTAGCAATACTTTTTTATGCTTTCAATTATAGGGCAACTACCATATTGGGATGGATAGGCTTGATTGGTATAGGGTTGGTTCCGGCTATTTTTCTGATTAAATTTTCACTCTTTGTAAAAGCGAATGGCGCTTATTTCGATAGTAATACAATTGGTTTGTGGACAACAACATTCAAGTCTTTTTTTATGCCACTCGCGGATTTAGGTTTTGTGAAAGGGAATTATTACCTGATAGCATTAACCACAATAGTCGCGATTCCATTGTTGGTTTTTATTTTTATGCTTATTAAACAGGGAACAAAATCGTTGAGCTATCATTTAATATTCCCGTACCTGCTAATCGGCAATACTGCAATAACGTACATATCGGTAAAATATCTTGGAATGGTTTATCCGGGCGACAGGATGTCATTTTATTATTATCCGTTGATAGTTGGGAGCATTATTTTTATGGTGGATTGGGCCATTTCGAAAACTAAAATACGAGTTTTCGTCGTTCTGGTTATACCCTTGCTGTATTTCCCAATCCATTTTGTAAAAGTGTTTAATACTGAATATTCGGTTTGGTATAAATACTGCCATATCCCTCAGCGTTTCTACGA
>CAJAXK010000465.1 GCA_903946925.1 uncultured Bacteroidales bacterium
CGCTCTGTAGCGAAAACAATATGCCAGTGATAGTTTTTGATGTTCATAAAGCTGGAAACCTGCAAAAGATTTTGTCGGGTGATAATTGTGGGACGCTTATTTGTGTTTAGGCTGTTAGGGGATTAGGCTGTTAGGGCTGCAAAATTCCTGTTTTCTGCCACCAAATCCTAAACCCCCAAACCCAACCCCTCAAAAAAAAACTCTTTTTTACTTCTTATACCAAAATTCCAAAGCAATTTATAAATTTGCACAACAAAACGAATAGCCATGACCGAAGAAGCAAAATTTATCATTGAAGAGATTAAGGAAAGCATGCAACATGCGCTTATTCATCTCGAAAAGGAATTCCATAAATTCCGTACTGGCAAAGCAAGTCCTCAAATGCTTGAAGGTGTGAAAGTTGACTATTATGGAAACCCAACTTCCATAGATAAAATTGCAAATATCAATACGCCCGATGCACGTATGATTGTTGTTCAGCCCTGGGAAAAAAATATGTTGAACCCACTGGCAAAAGCAATTTTGGATGCAAATTTAGGGTTCAACCCACAAAATAACGGTGAATTTTTGCGGATCACCGTTCCTCCTTTAACCGAAGACCGCCGCCGCGATTTGGTTAAAAAAGCCAAGGGTGAGGCCGAAACAGCAAAAGTTTCGATACGGAACATGCGCCGTACCGCTGTGGAAGATGCGAAGAAACTTGAAAAAAACGGTGCCTCAGAAGACGATACCAAAATCCTGGAAAAAGAAATTCAGCATATTACCGATAGCTTTATTGCCCAAGTAGATAAAATACTTGATCACAAGGAAAAAGATATTATGACGGTCTAATCCTACTTGAATTAAAGAAAAAAGAGAGTTTCCTTCATTGGCAGCTCTCTTTTTTATTGCTTGAATAATAAAGTTTACGGTATTGTTACCTGAACTTCTGTAGCTGATATTGGGTTAAGGTTTGGGAAAACCATTTTCCCACTTGCATAATCCTTATATTCATTACTCCAGAAGGAATCGCCGTAAGCCTTTACAAAAACAATATCCCCAGTTTGAAAACCCATTTTATTTATTTTTTCTGCTGTTAAACGAATCTCAGCCGGATTAATGCCTATGGTATAATTTTCAGAATACGCTTTATAGCTTGAACCACTGACGCCACTTTTAACATCAAAAAACAGCCTTACATATAACCTGTTACTGGCAGTTGCCGAAGGGGTTGTGTTAACTTCAACAATCAGATCCTTGTTATCGGCATGGCATGCAACAGCAGTTGTATTAGTTACCGATTTTCTACCAAGCGACACAATGGTATCCAATGAAGTATTGCTTCCTTGTTTGTAAGCATGATTTACACCCGATTTTTTATACGTGCCGTATCCTTCCTTTTCATACAAAAGCACTTTCGTCCCGAAAGGAACATCCTGGAGGACAAATTTCCCTGATGAATTTGTCGTAGCCGTAATTTGCGGATTGCTACCTTCAACAGTAATCAACATTCCGCTATTATTAAGTGGATTGGTGCGTTCGTCGTATAAGTTTACTGAACCAGAAATCGAGCCTTTTGTAGGGACTGGATTATCATCATCTGATTTAGTACATGCAATAGTAAATACTAATGCCGAAAATAAAAGAAGTATGGATTTGATCTTCATAATGGTTTGCATTAATTTAGTAAAAGAACACCTCAGCCAAGGCACCAAAAAAGTGTGTTCTGGAATTTTTAGAACAACTCATTATCAGGTTTTTGACTTATTTTATTTTTGAATTTCTGTAAAATTACAAAACAATGTCTTTCTCCCTACACTAAACTTAGAAAAATATTTTTTGCAGCTTTACAATGAAAAGAATGCATGTAGATCAGAGTGTTGTTTAAAGCAATTTCAACAATACTGGGCAAAAAAAAATGGCTTCCTGTTAAGGTTGCCATTTAATTTTTTTTTGAATCCAACTATTTAATTCACAAATTGTTCCGAATAATACTTGGCAGTTAGTTTTTCTTCAGTCGCTTTTTATCATAAAGTGAACTGAAAGCAAAATGAAGTTGCTGAATTGTTGGCAGTAACGCAGGTTATAACCCTTTAGAATAGTTTTCTTCCAAATGCCCTATCGTCCTCCGGCAGGGCAATTTTCGTGTAGGAATTTTGAACTTATGGTTTTTAGGTGCTCGCGGGTTCCTTCGCCTTCGTATATGCCGTGCGACCGCATAGGATACGCCATCATTTGGAACGGTTTATTATATCTGATAAGTTCATTTATAAGCTTTTCAGCATTGGAATAATGCACATTGTCGTCGCCTGTGCCGTGTATATAAAGCAGGTTTCCTTTCAGGTTTTTGGCATACGTATAGGGCGAACCGGCGATAAAATCGGCACGGTTTTCCGAAGGAATTCCCATGTAACGTTCCTGATAGGTATTGTCGTAAGCTAGTTGGTTGCCAACAGCCGCCACCGCAATTCCGGTTTTGAATATTTCGGGATACTGGAACATCAGGTTGAGTGTTGAGGATCCTCCACCACTCCAACCCGTAACTGCCACGCGGCTGGTATCGCAATACGGCCATTTAAGTATTTCTTTTGCACCCATGGCAAGGTCGCGGATATTTGTTATGCCAATTTTCCTGTAAATAGATTTCCTCCATTCGCGGCCACGGGGCGATGGCGTTCCACGGTTATCCACAGAAACAAGAAGATATCCCTGATCAGGGATTGCATCACCAAACTGGAAATTCCTTCCAATGCCATACGTGTCCATAACCGTTGACGACCACGGCTCGCCATAAACCTGAAAGAAAACCGGATATTTTTTAGTTGCATCAAAATCCTTTGGTTTGGCAATCCAACCATCAAGTGTAATATTATCTTCGGTAGTAACTTTAAAATATTCAATCTGCTTCCCGTAAGGATCTTCTTTGAGGTTTTTTGCAATGGATTTATTTTCGTCAATTGGCTTCATGTCTTTGAGGTTTATCCATTCAGATACTGGCATATACAAATGGCTCGAAAAACCATGCCTTGCCCATAATCCATTCGGCGACATAAGATAGTTATGGGTTCCCCGCAATTCTTTTGAGGTAAGCCGTTCGGGGTTTTTGCTTCCATCGAGGTTGGTAGCGAAAAGATACTTTTGGGTACAATTATCGGGCGAAGCGGCAAAGTATAGCAAATTGTGGGCTTCGTCAACCAAATACAGTTTTGTAACATCAAAATCGCCTTTGGTAATGAGTGTTTCTTTACCATCCATTCCAATGCGGTACAAATGCCGCCATCCATCCTTTTCGCTGGTCCAAACAAATGCCTTTTTATTTTCAATCCAATCCCAGCCCATATTGTCGCCACCACTCCATGCAGCTTTTACATCAATCCACGCGGCATCGCTTTCGCTCCAAAGCACTTTGCAATTTGCTGTTTTGGTTTCGGCAAGTAGTATATTGGTTTTGTTCTGTTTCCTGTTCAACTGCTGTATAATCAATTGGTTGGCATCTGCCCATTCCATACGGACCAAGTAATTCTGCCGTGTATCGCCTTCAATATTCATCCATTTTATTTTTGCTGTAGCAACATCAACAACGCCGATTTTGGCGGGCGATGGGTCTTCACCAGCCTTGGGATATTCCACCGGCACCGTAAACGAATAAGTTGAATCGGTTGTGTTAAGCATCAAATAATTCCTTACCTGCGAGGCATCAATATTCCAAAAAGCAATGCTTTTCCCGTCAGGGCTCCAGCGGAAACCATCTTTGCAGAAAAGCTCTTCGGCATAAACCCAGTCGAAAGTGCCGTTTATGCAGCGGTCGCGAGTATCGAAAGTGAGTTGCTTTATTTTTCCGGCTTGCAAATTTTCAGTGTAAATATTATACACCACTTTGTTGGCTGACTTGTCCTGATACACATAAGCAACCTGGCTTGCATCGGGCGAAAACTTGGCGTACATAAGCCCGTTTTGTCGCAAAGTATTGCCCAATTGTTTCAAGTCTGATGTTTTCATATCATAAAGCCAAACTTCTCCTGTGGTTTTATGGTACATGGTTTCGGTATTTACAAAAAGCAACACTTTCCCCATATCGAACGACCATTGGAAGGAGGAAACCTGCCTTGGGTTTAAACTATCTTTGGGGAAAAGCTTTTCGCCATCCACCAAAGTGGTTTTGTTCATAGATGGCAATTCTACTTTTACAATTTTTGCTCTTTCGAGGATGGTATAGCTGTTGCCATCGGCAGACCAGATAGTAGCTGCAGACATGGGCTGCGTAAAAGCGGCCATTGAAAAGCACAGCGAAACCAACAGTAGAAATATGTTTTTTATCATGGATTTAAGAATTTATGTTTAATGGTTCGAGGAAGCAATTATAAGGCTTACAGTAATTATGGAATAAAAAAATGGCAACCGCCTCATGGTTACCATTTTTTTTGATTTAAATTTCAACTGATTAATTAACAAACTGTTCGGAATAATATTTAGCAGTTAGTTTTTCGCCGGTTGCTTTTTCAATCATTTCGTTCCAGTTATATCTTGCACCCGGTTTGAACACTTTTTCCTTAAAATATTCGCCCACTTCGGGTTTGCCGAAATAACTTTGCCCAAAATCGTCTGATTTCAGTATAGTGGCAGCAATATAATGGTTGAACTGCGAAGCAAGCAGTTCGCCAAGAAGGTAATTGTGGTAATAGCAAGGCGATGTGGCAATATGGATTTTACTTGCCCAGTCGGGTTGGTTGCGGTTTGCCGGGCGTTTTACCATCTGGTATTTTTCTACTAAATCCCACCATAGTTTGTTCAAATCCTGATCAGGGTCGGCATACAGGGCTTTTTCGAAACGGTACATAACCTGCGCCCAGCGACTAAATGTAAGTTGTTCCAAACGAAGTACTTTAAACCCTTCGGCAGACACTTTTCGCGCATCGGCAGTGTCGGTAAGTTTCATATCAACCAAAAACTGTGCGTTGGATGCCATACGCCCGAAAAACATGGCAATGGCCTCGGTAGTAAAAGTATGTGCAGGATTCCGAAGCACAAATGGAAGCTGGCCGTCAATATATTTATCGTAATTGGCGTGGCCAAATTCGTGCAACATAGTTCCCATCCAACTGTAATTGGGTTTGATATTACACAACACACGTACGTCGCCAATATTATCAATATCAATACAATACGCATGTTGGTTCTTGCCGGGTTTTTCGTAAAGGTCGCTTTTGGCAATCATTTCTTTTATATCGAGGCCGATGCTGCTGAAATAATCGGTGGTGAGCGTTTCGATGTTTTGGCTTTTGTAATATTTATCGAGGTCAACGCTGTAAATGGCTGGCGCTTCCTGGAAAAAGCGGTTTTGATAATGCCAGGGCATAAGTTCTTCCAACCTCACATTGTCGCGTTTCGAGAGAAAAGCATCAATCTCGGCTTTTAAACCTACAAATGAATCACGTGTAAGGTTGTCGAGTTCATCAAACAATTTGCTGATGTCTTCAGGATCTTGCTCGCTGAGTTTCAGGCTCATTTCGTGATAGTTATTAAAACCCAACTGCTTGGCTATTTCGTTGCGTTTTTTAACTAAGTTGATAATATCCTGAGCCACAACCGGGCCAATTGCTTTGTGGCCTTCCCAAGCTTGTTGCAATTCTGTGGAGTTGGTCGAAGTTTTTAAAACTTCTTCCACTTCGTTGTCGCTGAGCTTTTTACCATTTACATCAGCGCGGAAATTTGAGTATTTTTTCTCCACTTCGGTTTGCATTTTAATGGCACTGTTGAGCAATTCAGTATCAACCTGATTGCCCAAATAGCTGTTGTACATAACTTCGAGTTGGCGTTTCAGAAGTTCATCGGTAATGGCTTCCGATTCTTTAATCCTTTTCAGGAGGGCGAAATCCTCTTTGTTGGAGAATACTTTGGTAAGCTCGATGTTGAGTTCTTCCGATTTTTTCCAATCCTCGTCTTTCCCGGTGAGAGAAGCGTTCCAGTAAGCTAGTGATGATTCTTTGGAAAGCGGTTGTACTACCGCATCGAATTTTTTGATGAAAGTCAGGAGTTCGTTTTGCATTTTTGATTTGTTGTTTTTACAGCCATCTACTGCAATTATCGCGAATAAAGCGGCCAGCAAGATAATACGGTTAAGAGTTTTCATTTTTATTGGTTTATTTGGTTCTACTGCAAATTTAGTAGGTAAAAATATTTAATCTGTAGTCAGAATGGGGATACCAGAAGGTATCCATAAAACAAATTACTTACATCTAAACAGTTGTATTTAAATGCACTACGTTTATTTTATTTTTTTCAATTGGTTATTGCCAAGCAATGATTTCATTTGAGTGATTGCGATATGGTTGAGTTGCAAGAGCCGTGTATGTTGTGCTAATCCTTGATTGATAAAAACCGAGTTGATGCTTTCTAAATTCGACAATACAACTAATTGTTCCAAAGTGGCATGATCTCTCACATTGCCTTTGCTGGTTGGATTCGCCTCGCGCCACTGTTTAGCGGTTTCGCCAAATAATGCCATATTTAACAAGTCGGCTTCATCGGTGTAAACCAAATTTATCTTGTCCTTTGAAAGCGTTACCGGAATAAGGTTTTCTTTTATTGCATCTGTATGAATGCGATAATTGACTTTTGACAAGGTTCGTTGTAAATTCCATTCCAATTTGAGTCGGTCATTTTCATCGGCTTTTAGTCGTTTGAATTCAACAAGCATGTAAATTTTAAATTCAGCACTTACCCATGATGCAAATTCCAAAGCTATATCAAGGTGTGCATAGGTTCCCCCACCACTTCCTACTTTTGAAATTATACCAACAGCATTGGTGCTTTCAATCCATTTGGTCGGGGAAAGCACAAACGAATTACTCCCAGCTTCATACATAAAGGAGTCGAATTCGACCCCTTTGAAATTTGGGTTATGGATTTTCTCCCAAAGACCCAAAAACTCTACTGTAGTGCGGCTCCGCATCCAATTCTTTACAATATCTTTAGGCTCGGCAGGGTTTTTGAATCTAGCTATGTCAGTAATCGAAACATAATCATCGCTTCCTTTTGAAAAGAGAACAATATCAGTGCCTTTTACATTAATAGTTTTATTGATTTTCATGAAATTTTAGTCGTAAACTAATGCAAGTGAGACATGGTGCTTTAGGTTCCAGAAGTTGCAAAACAAAGTCCTGTTGGCAAATAAATCATTTTATTCGTGTCCACCTTATCAGGTTCAGTGCTTTGCATGAGCAGAGATACCAAAAAAGTGATAATATATTCATTTACAGTAGGTTATTTGTTGCAATTAGAGCTGTTCCATTTACTTCGAGTATTATTTATTCAGATCCTTTTGAATGTTTTAACCAATGGAATAAAGTTTTATATTACTTCAAAAAGTCTTTTACCAGCAAGGGAACAAGGGGTGATTGGAATTTCTATTTCCCAAATCTATTTGAATTCTGGCAGTAAATGTACAGTAAAAATGAATAATATGATGATGGACAAATCAAAAAGTGGAATTGTACCCCGCAAAAAAAATGAACACAACAAAAATATTGGGTAATTTCGGTACAATATTTGAAGAAAAAAGCTGCTTGCAAGCGGAAAAAATTCAACAATCTGTTTATGGCATACAACCAAATCCCGCTTTTTTCACCCTATTAACCATTAGCCCTTGCTATGAAAAAAATTGTACCCATCCTTGCTTTGTTTTTCTTTTTTGCAGCAGTAAAATCCTTTGGGCAATCGAAGGAAGATGTTGTATATCTGAATAATGGCAGCATTTTCCGTGGTAAAATCATAGAAAATGAAAGAGGTGTGCGCACAAGTATCGAAATACTTGGGCACAATTTGATAGTGATTCCCGATTCGGCGATAAAAATGATATTGATGGATCAGAAAGTCCAGGCAAAGGAAAGGGAAAATAGCGGTTCGCCAGTTGAGATGAATGCAAACGTAAATTTCTATGGCGGTTCTGAGAACTCAAATTCAGGCGGACTTACCTTTGTTACTTCTTACAAGTTTCCATTCCGCTTATCGGTAGGTGTTGGCATAGGCATGGAATGGTTCGAGCATCAACAAATTCCGTTTTTTGCCGAAACAAAATACTATTTCCTTAAAGGAGCTTGGTCGCCATTTGTGTATGCTCAAGGTGGTTATGCAGTACCTATGTCGAAAAAATCGGATGATTATTTTTCCGGCGAATACTACGGTGGTTGGTTGGCCGGTACCGGAGGAGGCATGAGGTTCAATTTTACCAAACGCAACGCACTGGTTTTCAGCTTTGGATACCGGTATCAGAAAACAAAAACAATTTTTGGAAGTTACCCCTGGATGTCATCAATTTCACCTTATGAAACAACACGTTACGATAAATACAACCGTTTAGCTTTCTCGTTTGGGTTCCTGTTCAACTAAAACCAATTTTTAATACACGAACCCGAATAAAGTTTAAAATAAACCTAATCAGTAAAATACATAAAAAACATCTTTACCAAAAACATAAACCATGAAAACCAAGAATTTTTTCCTCATCGGCCCACTAATGATACTTATACTTTTAGGCATGGTATCGTGCAAGGACAGTTCGGTCGAATACCGTACATATACGGCCAATGTGCCTCAATACATGTCGTATGAAGAAATGCGGAAACCTATTAAATCAGTAGCTGCCAATGCCATACAAACTTCGGGCAAAATTTACATCAAGGACAATTACCTTTTTATAAACGAAAAATTTAAAGGCATACATGTGTATGATAATACAAACCCTTCAGCTCCGGTCAATTTAAGTTTTATTGATATTCCAGGAAATGTTGATTTGGCTGTAAGGGGCAATTATCTGTATGCCGACAATTATGTTGATTTGGTGGTGATAGATATATCAAATATTACTGCTCCGTTTGAAGTGGCCCGGATCAAGGATATTTTTCCATATACCATCCCTGGCACAACCGGAATGTACCCAATTGCCAATATTGATGAGCAACAAGGCGTTATTGTGGGCTGGCAGGTGCAGGAAGTAACCGAAGAAATAACCAACAACCAATATATGCCATTTTATTATTTTGATTCTGGTAGCGGTAACTTTATGATGAACGAAACCAATTCGCTTGGTGGTGCAGCTACTACCAAAACTGTCGGTATCGGCGGCTCAATGGCTAGGTTCATTATCAATGGCGATCAGTTTTATGGTTTGAACCAGAACAATATGCAGGTAATCAATATTGCCCAGCCTTTCCGCCCCATTGTTGGCAACAAGATTGAAATGCAGCGGAACGTTGAAACAGTTTTTATTGATAGCACTTATTTGTTTGTCGGCACCCAAACCGGTATGTTGATTTATGATGTTTCTACACCCAGTTCGCCTGTGTTTAGATCGCTGTACGACCACTTTCAAAGTTGCGACCCTGTGGTTGTAAAGGATAACCTGGCTTATGTTACCCTTCGTGCCGGAAACAATTGTGGGAACTGGCAAAATTTGATGGAAGTAATTGACCTGCATAATATTATGAACCCAACCTTGCTCAAAAGTTATCCGATGGTTGAGCCTTACGGATTGGGAATAGACAATAAAACACTTTTTGTTTGCGATGGATCTGCAGGTTTGAAAATTTATGATGCAACCGACCCTTTGCAAATTGATCAGCATTTACTTACTCAATATACCAACCTGAATGCGTATGATGTTATACCTTACGGAAACTTGTTGATTATGATAGCCCAGGATGGTTTGTACCAATACAATTATACTGATTTGCAGCACATTGAACAACTGAGTAAGATTTCTTTTGGAGGGAAGTAGAAAAGGGTTTGGAGGTTAGGGATTTGGAGTTAGGGATTGTTGTTCTAACACATTTACTCTCAAATTAATTCTAAGCGTTTGGACAGATGGCCTCGAAGAAATACCTACTTATTGCATCCTTAGTTGGTTTGCTTTTGCCATTGTTACTGCTTTCCTGTAAGGAGGATGAACACCCGTTACATCCAGTAAACACAAGCATCATTGGCAATTGGGTTGATCCTCAGTATTCGGATACTTTGATCACTTACACCCGTGCAAACAGTTTGATGCAAAACGAATATGGGATTTGCTTCAATTCCGACAATACCTGAGTTGAACTGAAAAACAGTGGCTGGTGCGGTACGCCTCCCATTACAACTGCCGATTATTCTGGTACATGGACATGGAACGATTCAATTATTGATATTTCGGTTGGCTATTGGGGTGGGACCGTTGAGTATAAATGGAAGGTTGTTCGTGTAGATTATAAAAACCTTGTTATGGCAAACATGAGTACATTATATCACGAAGGCAAATGACATGTAATCCATTCATAAATAGCAGTTTGCTATAATATTGGCAAAATATATAATTTATAAAATCATTGCCAATAATTTATAAAATCAAAATCCCGGAATTGAAACCACTTGGTTGCAATATCCGGGAATTTTGATTGTAACCGATAATTTTCGGTTGCTTCTAATTTTCGCAAGAACGTTTATTGTTCACAGACCACCGTGCCGTCTTCCTTTATGATAACCGAAAGCCGGATCCCGGTTTGGTGCAGGAATATCCTGTATTGCTTGCTGTTATCGGCCAAGGTGAAGAGTTCGGCTTTATCGCGGAAAGTATAGGCCGAATAAGTTGAAGCTAGTATGGCGGTAACCGCTACAGGCAGATCACTTGATTTTATCCTGTTGGCAACAGCAAGGAATAAACCTGAAGCATCGAACACCAGTTTACGATGGGCGCTGTAAGATGAATCAATCATTACATCCATAACTACTCCAAATTGGCAAAGCGTATCGTAGTGTGCATTGTGAACTGTATAACCAGCATATTTTGCAGCAACATATTCAGTTACAGAAGCAGGTATCGAGTCAGCGGGAATTCCTCCTCCATGATGTCCGCCTCCAGGTTTGCCACCACCATGGTGTCCGCCGCCGTGATGTCCACCGCCGTGGTGCCCGCCGCCAATGGAATCATGTGTTGGGTCGCAGAGCGAATCCGACAAACATTCACGGCCAATCGGTGATTCATTTTGATCGAATGCTAAGTACTCAAAAGTGTTCAAGGATACGGTATATAAAGTATCGCTGTTCCAATATTTGAAAACGCTGGCAATGGAAGCATCAGGATAGTTTTCGCTGATGTAGGTAACAATAGTTGAAGGAGTGGCCGAAACCGAAATTTCCTGGGAGGTGGAGGATGTTGTGGTTTCATCTTTTGAACACGACACGAGCGCGATTGCTCCGACTAAAAATCCGAAAATTGCTTTTTTCATTTCGTTTTGTTTTAAAAATTAATTTATGAACTTTAATTACCAACCAATACGGCCTCGGTTTATAGATGGTGGGGTTAAATAAAAAATAATTTATAAAGCCTTTATAATATGTATGTTAAAATTTTCATTAAACTATAAAATGTACTTATGACCAAGTTTTACCCAGATTTAAAAAGGCAAAATATATTTTGAACATTCAATGGATTGATTGTTTTGTAACTATTCACTCTAAACACGAAAACCAATGAACGCAGCATTTTAATTGATTTTGGCAATAGGGCTATTAACTTTTAGGGCTTTGCTTAGTCAAATAATGTTTGAAATTGTTCCACAATACCGAGTGAAAGTATGAACCCTAACACCAACCCCAACACCTTAATCCAAACCACTAAAGGTTAAAGCCCTGAATAGTTACAATTTGTGATATAGCCAATACTTACATCACCAAACACAATTAAAAAGTTGAACTTTTAAAAACATCTTTCCTTACTTTTACAAAAAAATTGTCATGGATAATACCGAATTCAGGGATTGGGCGCACCGGCTTGCCGATTACATGGCCGATTATTACGAAGGCATTGAAGAATATCAAGTAAAATCAACTGTAAAACCTGGTAGTGTATTTTCTCAGCTTCCCTCTTTACCGCCTGCCGAAAGTGAAGATATGGAAAAAATAATGAGCGATTTCGGGAAGATTATCATGCCTGGGATTACTCATTGGCAAAGCCCCAATTTCTTTGCCTACTTTCCGGCAAATAGCAGCTACCCCAGCATACTTGCCGAAATGTTAACCGCTTCGCTTGGTGCACAGTGTATGGTTTGGGATACTTCGCCCGCTGCCGCCGAACTTGAAGAAATGGTTATTCACTGGTTAAAATCCATGACCGGCTTGCCAACAAACTGGCACGGGGTAATTCAAGATACTGCTTCCACATCCACATTGGCCGCTTTGTTGTGCGCACGCGAAAAACGCACTGATTATGCCGTGAATAAAAATGGGTTCAGTGGAAATGAAAGGCTACGTGTTTATTGCTCTTCAGAGGCTCATTCCTCTATCGAAAAAGCAGTGAAGATTGCCGGTATCGGCCAACATAACTTGGTGAAAGTGGCTACCGATAGAATGTTCAGGTTAAACACTAAGCTTTTAAACAAAGCTATTGTTGCTGATATTGAATCTGGATTCATCCCTTTATGTGTTGTTGCAGCATTGGGGACAACCGGATGCACATCTGTGGATCCTTTGTCCGAAATTGCAGCTATTTGCGAAGAATTTGGAATATGGCTTCATGTTGATGCTGCTTATGCAGGTTCCGCATTATTACTACCCGAGTACCGCTGGATGATTGAAGGAATTGAAAAAGCCGACAGTTTTGTGTTTAACCCACATAAATGGATGTTTACCAATTTCGATTGCTCGGCATATTTTGTAAAAGATAAAGAGGTCCTGCTACAAACATTCGAAATACTGCCCGAATACCTTAAAACCGTTAACCGTGGCACCGTAAACGATTACCGCGATTGGGGCATACAACTTGGCCGAAGGTTCAGGGCTTTAAAACTTTGGTTTGTAATCCGATCTTTTGGCGTTAAACAACTACAAGATAAAATCAGGGAACATATACGGTTAGCAAAGTGGCTGGAGCAAGAAATCAATTCAAACCCACAGTTCGAAATGATGGCACCTGTCCCATTAAGCCTAGTCTGCTTTCGATATATACCAAACCACAAATCTAACAATGTTGACTTGAATCATATTAATGAAAAGCTACTGGGCAAACTAAACGCAACTGGCAAAATTTTCCTCACCCACACAAAACTAAACGGACAATATACCCTTCGTATGTCAATTGCCGGAACTTTAACAGCTGAACATCATGTTGCAAAGGCTTGGGGGTTAATTACAGAAACTGCTATGTCAATCGAAAATGATTGTGTTTAATATGGCCGCGCATTAGTTGGGCTTAAGAAAGGAATTTGATTTCCTTTAGATCACAGATTAATACGGGCTTGTTTTCTGTTTCAATCAATAATTGCCCGTATTCGTTTGTCCCTCTGATCCTTCCGAAAATTCTGTTTTTTTTAACTTCAAAATAGTGCCATTCCATGAACCTATATAAAGCATTCTGATAATCCTGCCCGATTTTCTTTGGTAAGGTTTTTACCTGTGAATATCTCAACAAAATAGCTTTAAGTAGTTTCTCAAGCAATTCTTCAATATTATAATCTATTCCAGTTATCATTTTCATGGAAACAGGATTGGGTGCATCGCTCAAAAAAATGCTCTGATTAACATTTAGCCCAATACCCACAATGGTATAATCAAATCGGTTTCCAATCAATGAATTTTGGATCAATATTCCACAAACCTTTTTATCGTCAAGGTAAATATCATTAGGCCATTTTACTGACACTTTCACCTTACCTATTTTATTTTGGAGAAAATCATAAATGCCTAACGATATGGCTTTGTTGAGGGTAAACTGTTGCTCGGCAGCAAAATCGGGATAGAGTATAATGCTGAAAGTCAAATTTTTGCCAACCTCACTTTCCCAAGAATTTGTTTCTAATCCTTTCCCCTGTGTTTGATTGTCAGTAATTACAACATATCCTTCAGGAGGTCTTTGTTGGGAAAGCAAACTTACAGCATAACTGTTTGTCGATTTCGTTTGGGGCAAACGTAGTATATTCATTTTCAACATGATTACAGATTAAATTTATTCATAACAGTTGCAAGCTTTAAATCCCGGTTCTTATTCTTACTGCCATCACTGATTATTGTCTGACAGTCTTTTAACTATTCAAAATTTGAGTCCACTCCGAAAGGTCCTTTTTAGCCACAAAGTGATACACTGAGTGCCACACTGAGCTTGCCGATGTGGCACAAAGCTTCTAAGTTTCAATAAGTCTATAATACAGAAAAACAATGCTTTGTGTGTCTTTGTTTCATAGTGCCTTAGTGGCGTTTCTTAATTTTTAGGGTATCGGAGTGGACTCAAAAGAATGGTGAGTTACTTTTTGTAATCAAAAATGTAGGATTAAGAAAAGGAAGTCGCAATGAGCGGCAGAAATGACATACAAATCAAAGCACTTAAGCACAAAGGTACGGGATTAGTATCAGTTGGAACGTAGGTTCAAATGCTGAAAAAAATAAATTACTGCAACTATTTCAAATTGTTGTTGATAATAAAAACTTTTATAGTACTTTTGCACCCCTAAAAACATTAATTAATCACTTAACCGAAAGGAAGTTTATACATTATGATCATTGTTCCTGTAAAAGAAGGCGAAAGCATTGACCGCTCGCTCAAGAAATTGAAACGTAAATTCGAAAAAACCGGTGTAGTAAAAGAACTGCGCAATCGTCAGAAATTTACTAAACCATCAATTGTGCGCAGGGAAGAAGTTCGCCACGCAATTTACATCCAACAACTTGTTCAAAAGCAGGATTTGTAATAATTAGGGAATTTATTTCCATCAACAGGAAATAATATTTGCTTTTCGAAAGGTAATGTTGTACTTTTAACGCAAGTTTAGTGCAGTTTTCGAGAAGTAAAGTTGTTTCCTGTTTTAATTTGAAGGATGCTGAAGGATAAATACATTGATTACCTGACATTTGAAAAGCGTTATTCAACGCACACTTTAATAGCATACCGAACCGATCTGGAAGAGTATTCCTGCTTTCTGCTGTCGCAGTATAATATTATTGACTTACTACAATCCGATCACACATTTATTAGATCATGGCTTATCTCGCTTCTTGAACGAAAAATTTCTACACGTTCAGTGAATAGGAAAATTTCAACACTAAAATCTTTTTACAGATTTTGCGAAAAAATGGGGATGCTTACAACCAACCCCATGAATAAAGTAGTTTCCCCTCAAATTTCAAAGCAATTACCCGTATTTTTAACCAACGAAAACATTGAAAAATTGTTTCAATCAGTTGACTTTGGTATAGGCTTCAAAGGTTCAAGGGATAAATTAGTAGTAACCTTGTTTTATGCTACTGGCATTCGGCGGGAGGAATTGATTAATATTAAGGTTAATGATGTAAGTTTGGAAAATGGTACTATAAAAGTATTGGGCAAGCGAAAAAAAGAACGGATTGTTCCCATTGGAACAAAAGTTATTGGAGAAATTGAAAAATACCTGTTGTTGCGAGCCGATTTAATCGAACAGTTGAAAATTAGCAATCCTAACGATAGTAATTCTTTGTTCGTTACATCAAAGGGCTTGCCTGTTAATCCTAAACTAATCTATACCATTGTACATAAATATCTAACCTTAGTATCATCGGTAAGCAAATTAAGCCCACATATACTTAGGCATACTTTTGCGACCCACATGCTGGATGATGGTGCCGATATAAATGCAATAAAAGAACTACTTGGGCATTCGAGCTTAGCAGCAACCCAAGTTTATACGCATAACACGATTGAGAAACTTAAATCTATCTACAAACAAGCCCACCCAAGGGCGTAAACAAAAGGAGGACTCATGAAAATCAACATTAATTCAGTGCATTTTAAAACCGATAAAAAATTAGATTCTTTCATTACCGAGAAGGTTGAAAAGCTTTCGGAACTGTATGATGGAATAATTGGCAGTGAAGTTACACTCAGGGTAAACAACAGTGACGACCTGGATAACAAGGTTGCAGAAATACGTTTATTGGTGCCTGGAAATGATCTTTTTGCCAAGAAACAGAGCAAATCTTTTGAAGAAGCAACCGATATTGCGGTTGATGCATTACGCAAACAACTTAGCAAACATAAAGAGAAACAAAGAGGGGAATAAAATATTTTAAATTATTTTCATCACTTGTTTGGTAATTACAAATAAGTGCGTACATTTGCAGTCCTTTTCAAAAAGGACTGCTTTTTTGTTATTATACTGACTATAAAGCACTAAAAACAAGGTTGTTAGTTTTAATTTAGCTGAAAATACCTGCTTTTTAGCCTTTTTTTAAAGTTTTTACATCAAGCCGATGTAGCTCAGTTGGTAGAGCAGCTGATTTGTAATCAGCTGGTCGGGGGTTCGAGTCCCTCCACCGGCTCCAGTTCTTAGAAATGTTTTAACTCTTGGGGGGATACCAGAGCGGTCAAATGGGGCAGACTGTAAATCTGTTGGCTAAGCCTTCGGAGGTTCGAATCCTCCTCCCCCCACCAAATTTAGGGGTTAGGTTTTAGGTTTTAGGTTATAGGGGCTATTAGTCACTATTAACTAATTCCTTATTACAATTAACTTCTAAAACTGCGGAAGTAGCTCATTTGGTAGAGCGATAGCCTTCCAAGCTATAGGTGGCGGGTTCGAGCCCCGTCTTCCGCTCACAATAGCCTTTGTAGCTCAGGGGTAGAGCGCTTCCTTGGTAAGGAAGAGGTCGCGAGTTCAATTCTCGCCGAAGGCTCTGATTTTTAAGTCAAAATCAATACAAACAGTAAATCAATAAACATTAATTAAAATGGCAAAAGAAAAATTCGATCGTTCAAAACCTCACGTTAACGTAGGTACTATCGGTCATATCGACCATGGTAAGACTACCCTTACCGCAGCTATAACCCTTGTGTTGGCTGATAAAGGTTTGTCAGAATACCGTTCATTCGACTCAATCGACAACGCTCCTGAAGAAAAGGAACGTGGTATTACCATTAATACTGCTCACGTTGAGTATTCTACTGCCAACCGCCACTATGCACACGTTGACTGTCCAGGTCACGCTGACTATATCAAGAATATGGTTACAGGTGCTGCCCAAATGGACGGTGCTATCATAGTAGTTGCTGCAACTGATGGCCCTATGCCACAAACCCGTGAGCATATTCTTTTAGCTCGTCAGGTTGGTGTTCCTCAATTGGTGGTTTTCATGAACAAGGTTGACCTAGTTGATGATGAGGAATTACTTGACCTCGTTGAAATGGAAATCCGCGAATTACTTACTTTCTACGGTTTTGACGGCGATAACGTTCCTGTTATTCGCGGTTCAGCTCTTGGTGGACTCAATAAAGAGCCAAAATGGGTTGAAAAAATCATGGAATTAATGGATGCAGTTGATACCTATATCCCATTGCCAACCCGTGCAAGGGATAAAGATTTCCTTATGCCAATTGAAGATGTATTCTCAATCACCGGCCGTGGAACAGTTGCAACCGGACGTATTGAATCAGGTATCATACACGTAGGCGACCCTGTGGAAATCGTTGGTATGGGTGCAGAAAAACTGAAATCGGTTTGTACCGGTGTTGAAATGTTCCGCAAACTTTTGGATCAAGGCGAAGCTGGAGATAATGCAGGTTTATTGCTCCGTGGTATTGATAAAGATTCTATACGCCGTGGTATGGTTATTATCAAACCAGGTTCGGTACATCCTCACAAACACTTCAAAGCTGAAGTTTATATCCTGAAAAAAGAAGAAGGTGGACGTCACACTCCATTCCAAAATAAATATCGTCCTCAGTTCTACTTCAGAACAACTGATGTTACTGGTGAAATCACACTACCAGAAGGCGTAGAAATGATTATGCCAGGTGATAATGTTACAATTGAAGTTCACCTCATTAGCGAAATCGCTATGACCAAAAACTTACGTTTTGCTATCCGCGAAGGTGGACGTACAGTAGGTGCAGGTCAGGTAACTGAAATTCTTGACTAAAAAAATGTTTGGAAAGAACCTCTTGCCTGAGGTTCTTTCCTTTGCCTTTTAATTAATGTTATTAATAATGTCTGGCCTGTTCCAGGTAACCCTGCAACAGGCTATGGCTATACGGGTGTAGCTCAATTGGTAGAGTGGCGGTCTCCAAAACCGTAGGCTGTGGGTTCGACCCCTACCACCCGTGCAAAATATTGGACCGATATGGCAAATAATAAATTCGTAGAGTACGTCAAAGAAAGTTACGATGAACTCATGCATAAAGTTTCATGGCCAACATGGAGCGAGTTGCAGAATAGTGCGGTAGTTGTGTCAGTTGCTTCCCTGATAATTGCACTGGTTGTTTTTGTAATGGATAAATCGTTCGAGGTAATTCTCCAACAATTTTATTCGTTGTTTTAACTAATTATTTTAGTAGAAGTCTGTATTAAGTGGTAACCAACCTTTAATTCACCATCCGGAATGGGCGAACAAGTGAAAAAGTGGTATGTGGTGAGAGCCATCAGCGGGAATGAGAAGAAGGTGAAAGTATATCTGGAAAGCGAGATTAGCCGTCTTAATTTGCAGGATTATATTTCACAAGTCCTTATTCCAACTGAGAAAGTCTATTTGGTACGCAACGGTAAAAAAGTTAGCAAGGAACGTAATTACCTTCCCGGCTATGTTTTAATCGAAGCTGTGCTAACTGGCGAAATTCCGCACACTATTCGCAATATCCCCGGGGTATTAGGTTTTCTTGGCTCGAAAGATGAACCTGTGCCTTTAAGGCAAGCCGAAGTAAATAGGATACTTGGAAAAGTTGATGAGCTCTCAGAGCTTGGAGTTGAATTCAATATCCCTTACATTGTTGGTGAAACAGTTACTGTTATTGATGGACCGTTCAACAGTTTCAGCGGAATCATTGAGGAAATCAATGAGGAAAAAAAGAAACTGAAAGTAATGGTTAAAATCTTTGGCCGTAAAACCCCACTGGAGCTTTCGTTTACGCAAGTTGCGAAAGAATCGTAGGTTGTTAGTTACCTAAAACCGCAAATACAAATCCTTTAAGAAAACAAAAAGATGGCAAAAGAAGTTGCTGGAATGATTAAACTGCAAATTAAAGGTGGTGCGGCAAATCCTTCACCCCCAGTAGGGCCTGCTTTAGGTTCGAAGGGTGTGAATATCATGGAGTTCTGTAAACAGTTTAACGCTCGTACCCAGGATAGGGCCGGTAAGGTTACCCCTGTAGTTATAACTTATTACAAGGACAAGTCGTTTGATTTTATTGTTAAAACGCCTCCTGTTGCTGTTCAACTCCTTGAAGTGACCAAGCAAAAGAGTGGATCGGCTGAACCAAACCGTAAAAAGATTGCTTCAGTAACGTGGGATCAGGTCAAAGAAATTGCCGAGAGCAAAATGGAAGACCTCAACTGTTTCACACTCGACTCTGCAATGCGCATGGTTGCAGGTTCTGCCCGTAGTATGGGTATTACCGTTCAGGGCGAATTCCCTACAAGTATGTAAAGCTGATCAAAACGATCAGGCTTTCATGAATTAAAATGTGTTATTACCATTAACCTTACGTGAAATGGCTAAATTGACAAAAAATCAAAAACTGGCTTTAGCTAAATACGACAAGGACGCTACTTATACACTAGCTGATGCTGCACGTATTGTCAAAGACATAACTACATCGAAATTCGACGCTTCCGTTGATATTGATGTACGCCTTGGAGTTGACCCGCGAAAAGCAAACCAGATGGTTAGAGGTATTGTTACCTTGCCACATGGAACCGGGAAAACAGTAAGTGTTCTCGTGCTCTGTACTCCTGACAAGGAAGAAGAAGCAAAAGCTGCCGGAGCTGATTATGTAGGACTTGACGAGTATATCCAGAAGATTAAAGAAGGATGGACTAACGTTGACGTTATTATTACAATGCCTAGCATTATGCCTAAAGTAGGTGCCTTGGGTCGCATACTTGGTCCTCGCGGCCTCATGCCAAACCCTAAAACTGGTACTGTTACTATGGAGGTCGGTAAAGCTGTGCAAGAAGTGAAGGCCGGAAAAATTGACTTTAAGGTTGATAAATTCGGTATCATTCATGCTGGAATAGGCAAAGTGTCTTTTGAACAGGATAAACTTATTGATAACGCCAAAGAACTTTTGGCAACTATTGTTAAGTTGAAACCTTCATCTGCAAAAGGAACTTATGTAAAAAGCGTCTTCATGTCGAGTACTATGAGTCCTGGAATACGTATCGATGAAAAATCGGTCAAATAAAACATCCGGTAACAAAAAGTACTTGATCTCTAAAGAACAAAAATCGCTATGAGAAAAGAAGACAAGAATCAACTTATAGAATCCTTGACAGAGGAATTGAAAGCTGCTAAATATGTGTATGTTACTGACATATCAGATATGAATGTTGAAAAAACAAGCAAGCTTCGCAGACTTTGTTTCAAAAAGGAAGTAAAGTTGGTAGTAGTTAAAAACGCATTGCTGCAAAAAGCAATGGAAAAGTCCGGTAAGGACTTTGGAACTCTGTACGATGTTCTGAAAGGTCACACCTCAATTATGATTGCCGAACAGGGTAGTACCCCTGCGAAGTTGATCAAAGAATTCAGGAAAACATCAGATAAACCAAAGCTTAAAGGCGCTTACGTTGAAGAAATGACCTTTATTGGTGACAATCAACTAGATGCTTTAATCGCAATCAAGACCAAAAACGAGCTTATTGCCGATGTAATCTTGGCTTTGAATTCACCAGCACGCAATGTTATTTCAGCACTGCAATCAGGTGGGCAAAAAATATCAGGTGTATTAAAGACCTTATCCGAACGTCCAGCTTAAAATAGCACAGCGTTCACAAATGAATTAATTAATAATTGTAAAACACTTAAAACAACAAATAAAATGGCAGACTTGAAAGCTTTCGCTGAACAGTTAGTTAATCTGACAGTAAAAGAAGTAAATGAGCTTGCTCAGATACTTAAAAACGAATACGGAATCGAACCAGCAGCTGCAGCCCCAGTAATGATGGCTTCAGCAGGTGCAGATGCTCCAGTAGTAGAAGAGCAAACCGCATTCAACGTAATCCTGAAGAGCGCTGGCGCAGCCAAATTGGCCGTAGTTAAATTGGTTAAAGAATTAACCAGCCTTGGACTCAAAGAAGCAAAAGACTTAGTTGACGCAGCTCCAAAAGCAATCAAAGAAGGTGTAACTAAGGACGAAGCTAACGCCCTTAAACAACAACTTGAAGACGCAGGTGCAGAAGTAGAGATAAAGTAAATATTGCTATTTCGATTACAATTACCGAGCAAACTGCTTATCCGTGCCCTACGCATGGATAAGTAGTTTGTTTTCTTCCCGATTCTTATATCGGGATTAATTGTTTAAAAATACTTTGTTTATTTAAATCTTAATCTTCATGGCTTTGGCTTCACAAAAAACTGAACGGAGTAGCTTCGCGACCTCTAAAATTAAGGCAGTATATCCTGACTTTCTCGAAGTACAAATAAAGTCTTTCCAGGACTTCTTCCAACTGGAGACAAATCCTGACAATCGCGTAAATGAAGGCCTTTTTAAGGTTTTCTCGGAAAACTTTCCGATTACCGATGCCAGGAATAATTTTGTTCTGGAGTTTCTTGATTATTTTATCGATCCTCCACGCTATTCAATAGAGGAGTGTATCGAACGGGGACTCACCTACAGCGTTCCCTTAAAAGCAAAATTAAAACTCTTTTGCACCGACCCCGACCACGAGGACTTTGAAACCATTATCCAGGACGTATATTTGGGAATGATCCCCTATATGACTCCTAAAGGTACATTTGTTGTAAATGGAGCCGAAAGGGTTGTTGTTTCGCAGTTGCACCGTTCGCCTGGTGTATTTTTTGGTACAAGTTTCCATACCAACGGCCAGCAATTGTATTCGGCCCGGATTATTCCTTTTAAAGGATCATGGATGGAGTTTACTACCGACATCAACCATGTGATGTATGCTTACATCGACCGTAAAAAGAAGTTGCCTGTAACCACATTGCTCAGGGCAATCGGCTATGAAAGCGATAAAGACATTCTTGAAATTTTTAACCTTGCCGAGGAAATTAAGGTCAGCAAAGCCGGACTGAAAAAATATGTTGGGCGTAAACTTGCTGCACGGGTACTCAGGACCTGGATTGAAGATTTCGGTGATGAAGATACAGGTGAAGTTGTATCAATTGAACGTACCGATGTTATTATTGACCGCGAAACTGTTCTGGATAACCATCATATTGATATGATAGTGGATGCTGGTGCTAAGTCAATATTGCTCCACCGCGACGATATAAATTCGCAGGATTTCTCAATTATTTTCAATACACTGCAAAAAGATACTGCCAACAGTTCGAAAGAAGCTGTGGAATACATATATCGTCAGTTGCGTAATGCAGAGCCACCTGACGAAGAAACCGCAAGGGGCATTATCGAAAAACTGTTTTTCTCTGACAAGCGCTACGACCTCGGTGATGTAGGGCGTTACAGGATAAACAAAAAACTTTCACTCGATACTCCACTCGAAACAAAGGTTTTAACTAAAGAAGACCTTATTTCGATTATAAAATATCTCATTGGGCTTATAAATTCCAAAACTGATATTGACGACATTGACCACTTGAGCAACAGGCGTGTGCGCACCGTGGGAGAGCAGTTGTACAACCAGTTTGGTGTTGGCTTGGCCCGTATGGCGCGCACTATCCGTGAAAGGATGAATGTTCGCGACAACGAAGTTTTTACCCCCATGGACTTGATAAATGCAAAAACATTATCGAGTGTTATCAATTCATTTTTCGGAACCAACCAGTTGTCGCAGTTCATGGATCAAACTAATCCATTGAGCGAAATAGCACACAAACGCCGGGTTTCTGCTCTCGGGCCAGGAGGTCTGTCGAGAGAAAGGGCCGGTTTTGAGGTTCGCGACGTTCACTATACCCATTACGGAAGGCTTTGTACCATCGAAACCCCTGAAGGCCCAAACATCGGGCTTATTTCCTCTCTATGCGTTTTTGCAAAAATCAACAAACTCGGTTTTATCGAAACACCTTACAAGAGGGTTATTGATGGCAAAGTGGAGTTGGCTGAAACTACCTACCTGAGCGCTGAGGAAGAGGAAAACAAGATTATTGCCCAGGCAACCACTGCTATGGATGATTCGGGCGATTTTGTTGAAGATAGGGTTAAGGTGCGTTACTTGGCCGATTATCCTTTGATTGAAAAAGGGAAAGTTGACCTTATTGACGTTGCGCCTAACCAGATTGCTTCCATCGCGGCTTCATTAATTCCGTTCTTGGAGCATGATGATGCCAACCGTGCTTTGATGGGTTCAAACATGATGCGTCAGGCTGTTCCACTTTTAAACCCTGAAAGACCAATTGTAGGTACCGGGATTGAAGGCCGTGTAGCACAAGATTCACGCGTTCTAATAAACGCTGAAGGCGATGGTATTGTTGAATACGTTGATTCGGTTCAAATTATCATCCGCTACGCCCGCCTTGAAGAAGAAAGGCTAGTAAGTTTTGATGAAGATATTAAAGTTTATAACCTTACCAAGTTTTCGCGTACAAACCAAAATACCTGTATCAATTTAAGGCCTATCGTCCGTAAAGGCGACAAGGTGAAAAAAGGACAGGTTTTGTGCGAAGGTTATGCAACCCAGGCTGGCGAACTCGCTTTAGGACGCAACCTGATGGTAGCTTTCATGCCTTGGAAAGGTTATAACTTTGAGGATGCTATCGTAATTTCGGAACGTGTGGTCAAGGAAGATGTTTTTACTTCGTTGCACATTGAAGAATTTACGCTTGAAGTACGCGATACCAAACGCGGGGTAGAAGAATTGACCAACGATATTCCAAATGTTAGCCAAGAAGCTACAAAAGATCTTGACGAAAGCGGACTTATACGTATTGGAGCCGAAGTTAATGAAGGCGACATACTTATTGGAAAAATTACCCCAAAAGGTGAAAGCGATCCAACCCCTGAAGAAAAACTTCTAAGAGCCATATTCGGGGATAAAGCAGGCGATGTAAAAGATGCTTCGCTCAAAGCTCCTCCTTCAATGAAAGGCGTAGTTATTGAAAAGAAATTATTTTCAAGGGTTGTTAAGGATAAAAAGCTTAAAGCTAAAGAAAAAGATATCGTTAAGGAACTTGACGAAGAATTTTCAAAAAGCACAAATGACCTCAAACAAAAACTTGTTGATAAACTTACCGTTCTGGTTAGTGGCAAAACATCTCAAGGTGTTTACAACAACTTCAAAAATGAATTGGTACCCAAAAAGGTAAAATTCACCCAAAAAATGCTTGTGGGGATTGATTTCATAAATGTGAACCCAAACAAGTGGACAACAGATAAAGATGTTAATGAGCTTATCAAACAGCTTATCAATAACTTCATTATCAAGTACAAAGAAATTTTGGGTATTTACAACCGAAGGAAGTTTGTTGCTACTGTTGGGGATGAATTGCCCAATGGGATTGTACAAATGGCAAAAGTATATGTTGCCAAAAAACGCAAGCTTAAAGTTGGGGATAAAATGGCAGGCCGCCACGGCAACAAAGGTATTGTTGCACGTATTGTACGTGAAGAAGACATGCCTTTCCTCGAAGACGGGACTCCGGTTGACATTGTCCTGAACCCTTTGGGTGTACCTTCGCGTATGAACCTTGGGCAGATTTTCGAAACTGTTCTTGGATGGGCTGGTGCTAAAACCGGAACACATTTTGCTACCCCAATTTTTGACGGTGGTTCTATCGATCAGATAAATGAACTCATGGTCAAAGCAGGTTTGCCTGAAAACGGGAAAGTATTCCTATATGATGGGGGAACTGGAGAAAAGTTTGATCAAACCGCAACAGTGGGATACATTTATATGCTCAAACTTCACCACATGGTTGATGATAAAATGCATGCACGTTCAATTGGGCCATATTCATTGATAACGCAACAACCTTTAGGTGGTAAAGCCCAGTTTGGGGGACAGCGTTTTGGGGAAATGGAAGTCTGGGCACTGGAAGCATTCGGTGCGGCAAATATCCTTCAGGAAGTCCTCACCGTTAAATCCGATGACGTAGTTGGGCGGGCAAAAGCTTATGAAGCCATTGTTAAGGGCGAAAACATGCCAATTCCGGGAATTCCCGAATCTTTCAATGTACTTGTTCACGAACTCAGGGGCTTAGGTCTCAACGTAAGCTTCGAATAAATATCCTAAAACCGCATAGCATCATGTTGCCTATTGCAGCATGATGTTATTGGCGGTTAAGTGTGTTTAAAGTGAAAAAAAGTAATTTAAATCGTTAATCCTTTCTTGATATATGGCTTTCAGAAAAGAAAATACAGCCGCTAATAAATTTTCCAGAATCAGGATAAGCCTGGCTTCGCCAGAATCCATTTTGGAAAGATCGAGTGGTGAAGTGCTTAAACCCGAAACTATAAACTACCGGACTTACAAGCCTGAAAGGGATGGTTTGTTCTGTGAACGCATTTTCGGCCCTGTGAAGGACTGGGAATGTCATTGCGGTAAATACAAAAGAATCAGATATAAAGGTATAGTTTGCGATCGTTGTGGCGTTGAAGTTACCGAGAAAAAAGTTCGTCGCGAACGCATGGGACACATCCAATTGGTTGTGCCTGTTGCCCATATCTGGTATTTCCGCTCATTGCCCAACAAAATTGGCGCATTGCTTGGAGTTCCTTCAAAAAAACTGGATTCAATTATATATTATGAAAGGTATGTAGTTATCCAACCAGGTATTTTGGCTTCTGAAGGGCTTAAAACCCTCGACTTCATTACAGAAGAAGAATACTTTGATTACATTGACTCGCTGCCAAAAGATAATCATTATCTCGATGAAAGGGATCCAAACAAGTTTATTGCAAAAATGGGTGCTGAAGCACTTGTTGATTTACTTGCCAGGTTAGACCTTGATCAGGTTTCGTACGAGCTTCGTCATAAAGCCAATACTGAAACGTCGCAGCAACGTAAAATGGAAGCCCTAAAACGCCTTCAGGTGTATGAGTCGTTCCGCGATGCCAAAACCCGTGGCGAAAACAAACCTGAGTGGATGATAGTTAGGGTAGTTCCTGTTATCCCACCTGAACTCAGGCCTTTGGTCCCTCTTGATGGTGGACGTTTTGCTACCAGCGATTTGAACGATTTGTACCGCAGGGTTATCATCCGCAACAACCGTTTGAAAAGGCTTATCGAAATCAAGGCCCCTGACGTGATCATGCGTAACGAAAAACGTATGCTTCAGGAAGCCGTAGATTCACTTTTCGATAATTCGCGTAAAGCAAGTTCTGTAAAAACCGAATCGAACCGTGCACTCAAATCCCTCAGCGACAGCTTAAAAGGTAAACAAGGGCGTTTCCGTCAAAATTTACTTGGTAAACGTGTTGACTATTCAGGTCGTTCGGTTATTGTTGTTGGTCCTGAATTGAAGCTTCATGAATGTGGACTTCCAAAAGATATGGCTTCTGAATTGTTCAAGCCATTTATTATCCGTAAAATGCTGGAGCGCGGAATTGTAAAAACCGTAAAATCAGCAAAGAAAATTGTTGACCGCAAGGATCCCGTTGTATGGGAAATCCTCGAAAATATCCTTAAAGGCCACCCTGTAATGCTAAACCGTGCACCTACCTTGCACAGGTTAGGTATTCAGGCGTTCCAACCTAAACTTATAGAAGGAAAGGCTATTCAGCTTCACCCGTTAGTTTGTACTGCTTTCAATGCCGACTTCGACGGAGACCAGATGGCTGTTCACCTTCCATTAGGAAATGCAGCAATATTGGAAGCACAGATACTCATGCTTGCCTCGCATAATATCCTGAACCCTGCAAATGGTGCACCAATTACCGTACCATCCCAGGACATGGTTCTTGGCCTTTACTATATTACCAAAGGCCGCAAAACCGAACCGGGACATATTATGAAAGGTGAAGGGATGAGTTTCTACTCGGCGGAAGAGGTGATTATTGCCTACAACGAGAAGAAAATTGATTTGCATGCCTGGATTAAAGTTAGGATTCCGGTAATAGAAAATGGTGAAAAAGTCGAAAAACTGACAGAAACTACTGTTGGCCGTGTACTTTTTAACCTTGTTGTTCCTGAAGAGTATGGTTTTATAAACCAGCTACTGACCAAAAAATCGCTTCGTGATATTATCGGAGACCTTTTAAAGAAAACGGGAACAGCGAAAGCTGCACGTTTCCTTGATGATATCAAGAGCCTTGGATTTAACATGGCTTTTAAAGGTGGACTTTCGTTTAACCTTGGTGATGTTCTTGTTCCGAAACTCAAAGAAGAACTGATTCATAAAGCCAATCTGGAAGTGGAAGAAGTAATGAACAGCTACAACATGGGCTTCATTACCAACAACGAGCGGTACAATCAGATTATTGACATTTGGACCCATACCAACTCCAACCTCACCAAAAAGGTTATGACCGATCTTGCAACCGATAATCAGGGCTTTAATCCGGCATTTATGATGCTTGATTCAGGAGCCCGCGGATCCAAGGAGCAGATCAGGCAGCTTTCAGGTATGCGCGGACTGATGGCCAAACCACAGAAATCAGGTGCTACCGGAGGTGAAATTATTGAAAACCCAATTCTTTCTAACTTAAAAGAAGGTCTCTCTGTACTCGAGTATTTCATTTCTACTCACGGTGCGCGTAAAGGTCTTGCCGATACAGCTCTAAAAACAGCCGATGCAGGTTATTTAACCCGTCGTTTGGTGGATGTTGCTCAGGATGTTATTATTTCAGAACCGGATTGTGGAACCCTTCGTGGCCGCGTAACTTCAGCTTTGAAGAAAAATGAAGAACTTGTTGAGTCCCTTTACGATCGGATATTAGGCCGTGTTACCCTTCATGATATTTATCATCCTCATACTGGCGAACTAATTGCATCGGCAGGAGATGAACTTACCGAGGAAATTTGTACCATTATTGAGGAGTCCCCAATGGAGTCTGTCGAAATTCGTTCAGTTTTAACTTGCGAATCGAAACAAGGTGTTTGTGCAAAGTGTTATGGACGTAACCTGGCAAGTGGACGTATGGTTCAAAAAGGAGAAGCTGTTGGCGTTATTGCCGCACAGTCCATTGGTGAACCTGGAACACAGTTGACTTTACGTACTTTCCACGTTGGAGGGGTTGCGGGAGCCAATATTGCTTCGGCTTCGCGCATAGTTGCTAAATATACCGGCCGTATCGAAATTGATGAACTCAGGTCAGTTGAATATACCAATACCGAGGGAAAAACGTATCAAATAGTGTTGGGCCGTTCAGCCGAGATGAGGATAATTGACCCACAAACTGGGATTATCTTAGCCTCAGGGCATATTCCTTATGCATCGAATCTCTATTTTGCCAATGGTTCTGATGTTAAGAAAGGTGATCTGATTACTGAATGGGATCCTTACAATGCCGTTATACTTTCGGAAGTTGATGGGGTATTGGCTTTCGATAATATTACAGAAGGCGTTACTTTTAAAGTAGAAGCCGATGAGCAAACCGGATATCAAGAAAAAATTATCATTGAGTCCCGTGTAAAGGCTAAGAATCCATCAATAAAAATTGTTTCAAGCGATGGCGAGGAATTGAAGAATTATGACTTGCCTGTTGGATCCCACTTACAAATTGAGGAGGGAAAATCCATTAAAGCAGGTGATGTTTTGGTAAAAATCCCTCGTGCTGTTGGGAAAACAGGTGATATTACCGGAGGTCTGCCAAGGGTAACCGAACTTTTCGAAGCCCGTAACCCATCCGACCCTGCTGTTGTTTCCGAAATTGACGGTGTTGTTTCTTTTGGAAAGAAACTGAAACGTGGAAATCGTGAAATTATAATTACTTCCAAAACGGGCGAAGAACGAAGCTACCTGATTTCAACTTCCAAGCAAATACTTGCTCAGGAAAACGATTATGTACGTGCTGGAACACCGCTCTCTGATGGTGCTATCACTCCTGCCGACATCTTGGCTATCAAAGGCCCGATGAAGGTTCAGGAGTATATTGTTAATGAAATCCAGGAAGTATATCGTTTGCAAGGTGTTAAAATTAATGATAAGCACTACGAGGTTATTGTTAGGCAAATGATGCGTAAAGTTGAAGTTGTTGATCCGGGCGATACTAAATTCCTTGAAGGTGAACTTGTTAACAAAATAGACTTCAACGAAGAAAACGATTGGATTTTTGGCAAGAAAATAGTTGAAGATGCTGGCGATAGCGTAAACTTAAAGTCGGGACAGATTGTTAGCGCGCGCAAGCTTCGCGATGAAAACTCCCTCTTGAAGCGCCGCGATAGGAAGCAAGTTGAGTCGAGGGATGCAAATTCTGCTACCGCTAAGCAAATTCTGCAAGGTATTACCCGCGCTTCGTTGCAAGTACGTAGCTGGATATCAGCAGCTTCATTCCAGGAAACCACTAAGGTTCTTACTCAGGCATCCATCCAATCAAAGAGCGATGATTTGTTGGGATTGAAAGAGAACGTTATTGTAGGCCATCTTATACCTGCCGGAACTGGTTTACGCGAGTACGAGCACCTCATTGTTGGTTCCCGTGAAGAGTACAACAGGATGTTGGCATCGAAGGCCGAATAATTTTCAAATTAATTTACTATCAGGGAAACTGTATCAAAATTATTGATCGGTTTCCCTGTTTTTTTAAAACTAAAAAAAGTATGGAAATGAATGATCCTAAAAACATGAATCAAAACCAGATAAATATTGAACTGTCCGATGAGGTAGGTGAAGGTATTTATTCGAATCTGGCAGTAATCACACATTCAAATTCTGAATTTGTGGTCGATTTCATAAAGCTCATGCCAGGAGTTCCAAAAGCAAAAGTGAAATCGAGGATAATATTGACGCCCCAACATGCCAAGAGGCTATACCGCGCTTTAAAAGAAAATATTGGTAAGTTTGAAGCAATTCATGGTCAAATAAAAGAAATGGAAGGTGGGGATTTCCCTTTTCAGCTAAACGGTCCGGCTGGACAAGCATAATAAAGTGTTTTATAAAATGCAAAAAGAGGTTTTCATCAGAAAACCTCTTTTTGCATTTAGTTGCTTGATAGTTGATTACTTATCGGGAGCAATCAATTTGTGGTCAAAAACATTCATCAATCAATGCTTAGACGATAATTTTTGAAGAGTTTTAAGACGAAGTAACAATGTATTCTGTTTTCAGGATTTTATCCCTCCAAAAAGCTATCAGAAATATACTTACAAAAGGCAAGCCAGCTTTTTAGGGGATTTTACCTGTTAACCAGATACCTGAAGATTAAATAGGATTGTTCGCTGTTTAGCTTTGTTTTTGGAATCATAACTTCGAGGGTTTTTTTCCAACCAATATCTGTTTGGCTACCAGGTTTTGGCAATTTATGGCATGTGCCACAGTTGTTCAGGTATAAATCGTGGCCTTGTTGTAGTTCTACTAGCGTAGCAGGTTCCACTTTGTTTACGTTTTTCTCACTTGGTACATAAAGTTGGGAAGTACATGCGGCAGTGGCAATAAATACTAAGGCAAAGAAAATTGGTTTCATGGTGTTGGTTTTTTTAAGTAAAAGTACTATTTATTTGAATTTTATTCCTATTTCTTGGCCTGTTAATAGTAATTAGAAGCAGAAACTTCAAAATTCCCTTAACAGAAACTTAACTTTGGTTTATAAAACCAGCTAATGTATAAACAAAACAGCAACCTTTTAAAGTTGCTGTTTAGCAAATTTCGAATAAAATAACAAAAATGATTAAACGTTGAACAAGGAATTGACAATCGGGTCATTCTTGCTGGTACGGTCATCAATACGCTTATCCATCATAAGAGGATACACACACTCATCAATTAAGGCCTGGCTTGTACGGGTAGTAACTTTGTAAGCACGACCGGCTGCTGAGGTTGATTCGTAGGAGAAATCCCATCCTAATACCATGACTCTTGTGCCACGGCTGTTAATTTTTTTGATAAGGGGAACGTAATCTGTATCGCCTGCTATAATAACTATTACATCAAGTTGTTTAACAAGTGTAAGTTCATAGGTTTCAAGCGAAAACCAAACATCAATCCCTTTTTCTTCAGCATCACCTGTACGCGAATCAACCAAAAGCGGATAATTGTGCGTAGTAATGCCTTCATACATAAAAATGTCTTCGATACGGCGCTCATTTGTCATTTGCGTCAAACGATACGATTCGTCAGGGTATTTTTTCTCTAATTGACTTGTAGAGTAACGCCCACGGAACCAATGTGTTTCAACTACCTGGCAATAGCGTTTCTCTGAGTTTTCAAGTTTTGAAATCTCATCGCGTAAAAATTCCGCTAATCCATTAAAGTTGATTGTGCTTTTTCGTTCATGATGATACCTGTAATAGGAATTAACTTTCAGAAAGAAAGTCCCATCAATGAACAATCCGATTTTTTTGATTTTTTCTTCCATTTCAAATGTATTAAATAATTATTAAAAAATAGGCTGCATTATAACTATAACAACAACCTGTTGAATTTGTTTATGCTCTTCAAGCAGCATTCGCAGGTGTTTACATTCTTTTTTGAATAGCTAAAAGTATTCATATATTCTTTTTACTTATGCCCCAATGAAGATTTGCAAATTTAAGCTTATTTGCGATAAATCCTAATTTGCAAATAAAATTCTTTTTTCTTTTTTATTTTCACTATTTCGCCTTGCGTTTCCAAGTATAATTCCCATTTTCGTTTTTACTAATAGTATTAGTAATGTGCTGTGTATCAATATGTATGCGGGTGAAGAAATCGCAATATGAAAC
>CAJAXK010000466.1 GCA_903946925.1 uncultured Bacteroidales bacterium
CATTGCTGTAGCAAATGATTATTACAACAATTCCTGGCGAATAGTTGCCGTCAAAGTCAACTCCGATCTGGAATACGACAGCATCTATACCCAACCCTTTACCTACGACAGCCTGTGCCCGCACCCCATTGTAAGCGATACTATAGACCCAAACTGCGAAAATGTTATTGTGAGCGTGGATGAGCCATTTAAAAAACCGGAAACCACGCAGCTTAAAGTTTATCCAAATCCTGCAAATAACAAGACAACAGTAGAGTTGCCAAAATATTTGGTAATTACCGATAACAAGGGGAGTATGCCTGTAACCACAGTATATCACCAATGGCAAAAAGTTTTATTGCAAGCAATAGACCTTAATGGCAAAATTGTACTAAGCCTGGTATTGCTAAACAATAATGAAACAGTTCAAATTGATGTTTCAGGTTGGTCTTCGGGTTCATACTTATTCAGAATGATATACAATGGGAAACAGGTTGCGGGGAGTAAGGTAGTGGTGAAATAAGGGAATGATGAAATATATTGAAGTAAAGGATAGCGGAAATATATCCACTCAGGCGGTAATAACTTATTTTTTCGAGCAGGAAAAGTGCTTTGGGTTCATTCATCAACACTTAGGCCACGATCTTTTAGAAGCTGCAACTGAGCTTCATATGTAAGGGCAACTTTTGGGAATGGAACTTTACACATAGGGCATAAAACGCAAAAAGCTTACCCTGAGCGCGCTGTTCTGTCGGGAAGCGGGGTAAGCATGTTGGTACAACAAATACTATGTTTTTCATCGCAATGCAAACTTATTTTATTATCCGTTGCAAGGCTAATGTATTATCCTTCCACAATCCCAATCTCCTCCTCCGTTAACCCATACAACTCATAAACCATCCGGTCTATTTCCTTATCGGTTTTGGTGATTTCGGATTTTATTTCAAGCGCCTGTTTAGCTTCCTCCAAAAAGTAGGCTTCCCATTCTGCTTCCTCTTTTAGGGATAGTCTTACTTTCTTTTTGGTTAGTTCGGCAATAAACTCCTTGTACGTAAGCAAATACCAGTTTTGAAGTTTGCCCGGCAGGTCTTCCAGGTTAAATTTGCGCTGGATGGTGCGTTGGAATTTCAAAGTTAGGGTTTGTAGACTGTTTGTTAAACAGGAGCGATCAGTTGCGTATTGAGCAAGCTTCGAGGTTTGTTCTTCGTCTGCATGCGGAACAGGAAAATGCTCGAAATATACTTTGCGGATTTCGCGTGTACCACCCTGAAGTTCAGGGCAGTTATACCAAATCCAAAGTTTAGCTGATGAAGAATTAAAAACAGCAGTAAGAAATAATAATGAAACAGAATTGTCATTTGCAGTAAGGATAAAACTTTTATCATTACTGAAAAATCCACTTTCATCATACATAAACGGGAAAACAGAAGTCATATTCGGATAAAGGATTTTGGGTTTGGCAAAATCCTCGTGATAGCTGATGCTATCCTGGGTTTCAAACCACTTGCCGCTTGTCTTTTTTCGAGCGCCGTTGTCTCCGGTTTGTTTAAGTCGGTCATATCCAAATGAAAGCAAA
>CAJAXK010000467.1 GCA_903946925.1 uncultured Bacteroidales bacterium
CAGCAGGATTCTGATCGGAATTGTTTTTGTGTTTTCCGGATTTGTAAAAGGGGTTGATCCACTTGGGACTGCCTACAGGCTCGAAGATTACTTTATCGCCTTTAATTGGGAGTTTTTTATCCCGGCAGCCCTTTTCTTTTCCATCCTACTTTGTACCATCGAATTTCTGGTTGGTGCAATGATGTTGTTTAACCTAAACCTAAAATATTCAGCTTGGTTACTGCTGCTGATGATGCTGTTTTTTACCGGGCTTACCTTTAACGATGCGCTCAATAACCCAGTGCCCGACTGTGGTTGTTTTGGCGATGCCATTAAATTAACCAACTGGGAAACATTTTATAAAAACCTGGTATTGTTGCCGTTGGCCTTACTTATTTTTGCTTACCGCTCCAAATTCAAACCTTTTGCAAATTGCACAAAACAATGGGTGATGTCAGGGGTTTTTGCTGTTTTGTTCGCAGGTTTTTCATTCCACTGTTACAGTCATCTTCCGGTCATTGATTTCACCGAGTGGAAAACAGGTCATAAACTGTATCCCGATAATCCAAAGCCAGTTAAATATTACCTTTCATATAAAAACAAACAATCAGGCGAAGTAAAGGAATACCTTTCTCCCAACTATCCTTATAACGATAGTGTTTGGATGGCTCAATGGGAATTTGTTTCGCAAAGGGTGGAAGATCCAAATATGTATTATGGCAAATCGCTGATTATTAGTGATACAACAGGAAATAATGTTACCGAAAGTATTATCCGAAACCCCGAATACCAGCTTTTGGTTAATTCGTATGATTTGTCGAAAGCCGATCCTGAAGCATTTGCCAAACTCAACGAATTTTGCGCCAAAGCCTATTCGGATAATATTGCAACGGCAGTACTGGTAAGTTCTGATTCGGATGATATAGCGCGGTTTGTAAATGAAAACAAACTTCAACTCGATTTTTATATTTCGGATGATATTGCCCTCAAAACAATAGTCCGTTCAAATCCAGGACTGGTTTTGCTAAAAGATGGCGTAATCCTTAAAAAATGGCATAAAAACGACTTCCCGGAATATGAGGAGTTTAAAAAAGACCTTGTCAAAAAGTAAAATCAGCAATCCGCAACCGTAAATGGTTATTGGTTAATGATTATTGGCTGCAATCCGCAACCCGCAATCTGTAAATGGTTATTGGTAATTAGGTTAATGGTTATTGTCCGCAATCCGCAATCCATAATCCGAAATCCTAAATCCTAAATCCTAAATCCGCAATCCACAATCCGCAATCCTAAATGCTCCGCTACGCCCTTATTCGACTTATGTATGGAATATTAGTCCTTTTTGGGGTGGTAACTTTGATTTTCTTCCTTTTTAATGTTCTGCCCGGTGACCCAGCCCGTATGATGCTCGGCCAGCGTGCCGATATCACTTCTGTTGAAGCAATAAACCGCGATTTGGGGCGCGATAAACCCATGGTGGTTCAATATTTCAGTTTTTTGAACGATGTTTCACCTTTATCCTACCACAATACGCATGAACATACGAGTGCGTTTTTTTTCGATGAATCCCGATATCCATCAGCATTACAAATACTTACAATTGGTAATTCGACAATTGTATTAAAATTTCCTTATTTGCGCCGTTCCTACCAAAGCAAACGTCCCGTTTCCGAAATTCTCTCCGAAGCCTTCGTCCCGACTATGGTACTAGCAACTGTAGCCATGATCGCAGCAACAATTTTAGGCTTGATTTTGGGGATTTTCAGCGCATTGTACAAGGATGGATGGTTCGATCGCATTTCGCTAATTATTAGCATTTTAGGAATGTCGCTGCCTTCGTTTTTTGCTGCAATACTGATTGCATGGCTGTTTGCTTATGTTTTGGCCGATTACACGGGCTTGAGCATGTTTGGCAGCCTTTACACGGTTGACGATTTTGGTCGTGGGGAATATATTGACATCAAAAACCTGATACTTCCGGCAATAACATTGGCAATCAGGCCGTTGGCAATAATTACTGAGCTTACCCGCAGTTCAATGCTCGATGTTATGTCGCAGGATTATATCCGAACTGCCCGGGCTAAGGGTTTGGGCTTGTATAAGATAATTACACGACATGCCTTGAAAAATGCCTTGAATCCAGTGGTTACCGCTGTTTCTGGCTGGTTTGCCTCATTGATGGCTGGTGCGGTGTTTGTGGAATACATTTTCGACTGGAAAGGGGTTGGCGTTGTTATAGTTGATTCGCTCGAGAAATACGATTTTCCTGTAATAATGGGTTCGGTATTGTTTATTTCCGTTTTGCTCATTATTATTAATATTTTTGCAGATCTTGTTTATGGAATACTCGACCCACGCATTCGTTACGCTTAATCAACTGTAAATCAAATTTATATAATACTAAACTGAATTAAAATGAGAAAACAAATTGTTGCCGGGAACTGGAAAATGAACAAAAATTTTCAGGATGCCGAAGATCTGATGTTCGAAATTGCCGATGAACTTGCCGATAAAGGTTCCGGCGAAACCGAAGTTATTGTCTGTACACCTTATTTGTACCTGGAAATGAGTTCCGATATTGCCGCCGAAAATGGTTTTATGATTGGCGCACAAAATTTAAGTCAATGGGAATCAGGTGCATACACAGGCGAAATTTCTGCCGCTATGCTCCACTCCATGGGTATTTCGCACTGCATACTTGGACATTCCGAACGCAGGACTTATTTTGGCGAAAATGACAAAATCATTTCAACCAAAGTTGACCTTGCCTTAAAAAATGGCGTTATTCCAATTTATTGCTGTGGCGAAGTTTTAGCCGAACGTCAGGCCGAAAAACATTTTGATGTGGTAAGGAACCAAATCAGCGAAGCCTTGTTCCATCTGGGCGAAGAAGCTATAAGCGAGGTTATTATTGCTTACGAACCCGTTTGGGCTATTGGTACAGGCGTTACCGCAACTTCGGCCCAAGCTCAGGAAATGCATGCATTTATCCGCAGCTTGCTCACCGAAAAATACGGTTCCGATGTAAGTTCCGAAATATCAATACTTTATGGTGGAAGCTGTAATGCCAAAAACGCTTCTGAGCTTTTTGCAAATCCCGATGTGGATGGCGGATTGATTGGAGGTGCTTCGTTGGTTGCTGCCGATTTTGTAACCATCGTGAACTCGTTCCGCTAAATGGAATATATTGAATTAACATGCCA
>CAJAXK010000468.1 GCA_903946925.1 uncultured Bacteroidales bacterium
CTAAAACTCTAAGGTTACTCACATTTGCTTATTTTCAAGGTGTTCGTGATACCGCTTCGCTAAGTTCACAAAGTTTATAGTGCTGATTAACAATACTCTGTGTATCTCTGTGTCCTCCGTGCCTCCGTGGTTTTCTTTTTTTTAGCGTTTTCGGAGTGGACTCATTGTTAAAGCTTTTCCCCTTAAAGACCTCACCCCCGTCCCCTCTCCTTGAAAAAATGAGAGGGGTGCCTATACCTAGAAAATTTGGGCAAGCAAATAAACCAACAATTAAAGCTTCAATGCCGTTACGTTCCATCTTCATCTAACAAATTTTAAATTGCTGATAAAGAAGCTGTTTAATGGACAGTTGCACCTACTTTTACGCCAGGTTAGTAACATTATGCGCGATAAATAACGTTTGGGTCTATTAACTTTATTTGATAAAGGGTTTTCCAGAATAAGTTGGAAAATCATTTACAATGTCACTCGGCCTTTTGTTTCCTAAACATCTAACAACCTAACAGACTAAACACCTAAACGGCTAAACGGCTAAACACCTAAACACCCATTCAATCCGTAGCAGAACCATATTACTTTACCAAACCGCTTACAACATTTAAACTTTGTGGGATGATGTTGAATACAAAAGGCGTGTGCCCAAGCGATTCGCCATCGGCTTCCATGTACATTTTAGGCTCCGAATGGATAATAATTTTCGAAGAACGGTAGGTGCTTACCTCGGGCATACGGGTAAAACTACCATCAAAAAGCTTGATAATATTGCGTATTATTTTAAATTTCCCAATGGGTTTAATGAGGGTAAGATCGAACAGGCCATCGTCGGGTAAGGCTGTAGGTGCTTGTTTCATCCCACCCCCGTTGTATTGGCAAATGCCAACGCTCATGCTAAAAATATCCGACATTATTTTTTCGTTATCGAGCAGTATGGTAACTTTTGTACTTGAATAGCTGAACAGGCTGGAGAAAATATTTACCACATACGACATAGGGTTGCTCTTGCCCAAATCCTTTTGTTTGTTAGTTTTTTGGGCAACCATGGCATCAAACCCCATACCGGCCATATTTATAAAAAACCTTTTTATTTCTGCGCCTTCGGTTGATATGTATTTTATTGAACCTGTATCCTGTACAAAAACCTTGCGTTTCTTTATGAGGTTTATTGCCTGCCGGTAATCGCCGGGAATGTTGAACATACGGCACCAATCGTTTCCGGTGCCAACAGGAATCATGGCTAAAGTAATTTCATTGCTTGGGATTTTATCTTGCAAGAAAATGCCATTTACCACTTCGTTCAGGGTGCCATCGCCACCAACAACTATAATATTACGGTATCCGTTTTCGATAAATTTTCGGGTAAGCTGTACGGCATGACCGCGATGTTCGGTAAAAGCATGTACATATTTAATCCCGCCAGCAGAAATTTTCGCTGCAATTTCTTTCCAATCCTTCTCCCCTTTACGCTTGCCGGCATTGGGGTTAACTATTACAAACCATTCCATAGATAGCTGTTAAAATGAAAACCTTTGTTTAGGAAGGCGAAAGATACTAATAATTTTTAATAATGAAGGAGAATGCGATAATGTGGGAATTTGAAAATGCGATAATTTGAAAATGCGATAATTTGAAAATTAGGGAATGTGAAAATTAGGGAATGTGGAGATTTGAGGATGTGGAGATTGAGTCCGCTCCGAAAACCCCTTTCCTCCTAAAAAGCCCTGAAAGGGCGACGTCTCAATAACCGTGGGTGAAACCCATGAAAAAATGAAATGAGAAAGAACAGCCCTGAAAGGGTTGAATTTCAATATACTAAACATTCAACCCTTTCAGGGCTGAGTTAATGTTACAGTTTTTTACCAACGGCTTTGCCTATGGTTATTGAGGTTTCACCCCTTCAGGGTGACCAAACTACTTTTCGGAGTGGCCTCAACAAAAGAACATCAGAACCCATCAACACCTAAACATCTCAAAACCTAAACCCATCAACACCTCAACCACTCAACCACTCAACCACTCAACTACTCAACAACTCAACCCATCAACCCATCAACCCATCCCACATCAAATAACCCTTCCCTGCCAATTCCCCTTTTTTAGATAAATCCACGAAAGAATTCCAATTGCTATGCTATACAAATACTCGCATAACCAAACAATTTCTATGGGTTGCCGAAGTTTTACCGCCAAAAGCCAGGCAAAAACCAGATAGAGGCTGAGTGTAACTACTTCAATAACCAAAGCTGAGCGTGTATTGCCAGTGCCAAGAACACCATTGAACAAAACAATGGTGGCCGAAAAAAGGAATACCGCCCCAAGTATAATGTAATAGGAGGCAACTGACAATTGGAGAAGGTTGCTGTCGTTGGTATAAATGGAAATCATAAAACCAGGGATAAAAGCCGCAAGTATTGAAATTATCAACATTACGCCCATGCTCAGCAGCAAAACTTTCCTAATTATTGGTATTACCTGATTCGAAAAACCTTCGCCTATGGCACTGCTCACAATACTGCTTGTAGCCGAACTCATTGCCCAGGCCGGAATCATAAGCAGCATGTATATACTCCTTATTATGTTGGAAACGGCGAGGGATGTTTCGCCCATTTTTTCTATCATCAGGAAAAACCCAAACCAAACGGCATGTGACAAAACAAATTGTATCATAATGTAAAGCGAAAGATCAAGCGTGCTTTTTATGATCGAAAAATCGGGTTTTACAAATGTGAACAGTTTATACTTTGCAAGGTGTGCTTTGCGGGCTGTGATAGCAAAAAAGAACAACAGCGCACATGCTTCCGAAATGGAAGATGCCAAGCCGGCACCAGCAATACCCATTTCGGGGAAACCCAATTTACCGAAAATCATCCCATAATCGAGGATTACATTTATACCCGCCATAATAGCCGCACTGATGCTGATATATTTTGTGAATGCGATGCCGGTATAAAACGAACGGAAAAGCAAAGCTGAGGATGCGAAAAACAAGCCAAAAATCCGGTATTTCAAATAAACGGTGCTTGCTTCAAAAACGGCTGTCGAAGCGATAAAGGGTTTTAGCAGCAGCGCACCAAAAAACACGATTAGGATGGTAATTAGTATGGAAGATATGCCAAGGAAATAAAATCCATTTTCGAAAATGGAACCTATGGCTGGATAATCCTTTTCGCCATTCCTGCGGGCAATCAATATTTGTATCCCGGTTGTAAAACCATAAGCCACCATAAAAAGGGTAACATAAAACAATCCACCTATGGCCGAAGCCCCAAGTTCAACCTCCCCAACATGGCCGAGGAAAGCCGTATCGGTAACGTTTACAATGTTCTGTGCCAAAAGGCTGATCATTATTGGCCAGGAAATATTCCATATTTTTTTGGTCGTAGGTGTGGTTGAGGGCATAAGGGAGAGGTTGGGACAGGATAGAAAAATTCTTCGTCACTAACTGGTAAAACAGGATTATAGTTTGTTGCAAACAGTAGAATCTTCTGGCTGCAAAATTAGGTGAATAATTTGTAATGGGCATTGGTGCTTTCCAGCCTCAAAAGCTGAAACATCTGAAACAGCTCTATTGTGACAGAAATAAGCTGCAATGATTAAATATCGGAACAAAAAGCAAAATTTAAAAGGCATTTTCCATTGCCTGAAATATCTTCGATTGTTGTATATTTACGGCTGATTTTTAGCATGAATCCAAACACAAATCCCTAACCCCTAAATCCTAAAAAATATGTTTTTAAGCATCCTTGGAATAATTGTAATTGTAATAGGTTTTGTTCTTGCACGAACCGAATCGCCAATAAAACCCTATACCGGTATCATCAGGATTATCGGATTCCTGATGGTGTTGACAGGCGCAGGCTTATCGGCTGTTAAACAGATTGAGCCCGGCTATGTTGGAGTACAGAAACTTTTCGGGAAAGTAAACAACAACGTCCTCGAAAGCGGGCTGAATCTGATAAACCCATTGGTGGAAGTAGTAACTTTCGATATCCGAACACAGAATTATACCATGTCGGGAGTACACGACGAAGGCGATAAAGCTGGTGATGATGCCATAAGGGTACTTTCGGCAGATGGTTTAGAGGTTATTGTTGACCTGACAGCTTTGTACAAAGTTATACCAAACGAAGCCCCACGAATTTTGAAAGAAATTGGGACCGATTACCGCAATACCATTGTGCGTCCAATTTGCCGTACCAAAATAAGGGACAACGCTGTATATTATGATGCGGTGGCATTGTATTCGACCAGACGGGACGAATTTCAGGCACGTATTTTTAAAACCATAGAAAGTGATTTTAAGAGCCGGGGCTTGATTCTCGAACAACTTCTTGTACGGAATATAACATTGCCCGCTTCGGTGAAAACCACCATCGAATCGAAAATAAATGCCGAGCAGGATGCCCAAAAAATGACTTTTGTGTTGCAAAAGGAGAAACAAGAGGCCGAACGCAAACGGGTAGAAGCACAAGGAATTGCCGATTATCAGAAAATATTGAGTACAGGCCTCAGCGACAAACAATTGCAGTACGAAATGATAAAAGCAATAGCAACCTCGCCCAATGCCAAGTTGATAATTATGGATAGCAAAAAGAGTGCTCCCTTTATTATAGACACCAAATAGCGTTTGTACATAGAGTTGGTTTAGTTTGAGTCAAAATTTATGAGTTACGAGTTGTTTTCAGCGAGTTATATTCGTTAATCGTAACACATACACCGTAAATAAAATATGTTCCCGACTCTATGGCTAAATAATATTTTGATGTGTTGAAGGGCTTTTTGAGTTTTTTGACTTTTTTGAATGTGTTTCAAGTTGTTTTTATTGTCCTTTGTCTTGACACAAAGGACCAACTTAGCGAAGCAATTTCATGAGCTCCTTTGAAAATAAGCAATAGGCGAATAAAAGTCAAGGCTATATATGAATTTTACACATCTGTACACCTTGGTA
>CAJAXK010000469.1 GCA_903946925.1 uncultured Bacteroidales bacterium
AAAAGCCTGGAATTGTGCCATCTAACATGCCTTGTATTGCTGGAAGATACCTTCGGATTAGAAACGCAAGTATTTTTAGAAAGCCCTGATTTTTTGTTTACTTTTTGATCAAGCAAAAAGTAAAAAAGCTAAAAAAGTTTGACCAAAGTTTTGGATTTGATTACTGTCATAAAGCTCCTCAAAATAAGAATTAGCCAACAATCGGGTTGAATGACCATATTTGCCGATAATTCCTTAATTTTGCCATATACAGTGATTACAAAGCTGTTCACACTTCAACGTTTATATGGAAAACAAGCCTGTCATCCAGCAAAAAAGTGCAGATTTTTTTGATGTCGATACATTGCTCGCCAACAAAAATCCGTCACTTTACAAATTTTTGCCCAAGTTTATATTGAATTATATAAAAAAAATAATCCATCAGGACGAACTGAATGCTATAGTTGTTGACAACAAAAATAGTTTTGGGTTGGATTTCCTTGATGCTGTGCTGAAAGGTTTTGGCGTAAAAATAATTTACAAAGGGCTTGAAAACATTCCCGAAGACGGAAGGTGGATTGTTGCATCCAACCATCCTCTTGGTGGATTGGATGGCATGGCCCTAATGTGGGTTGTTGGCAAACGCAGGAAAGATATTGCCTTCCCGGTGAACGATTTGTTGATGAATATCGAAAACCTCAAAGGGCTTTTCATACCTATAAACAAACATGGTTCCAATGCAGGCAATGTAAGGCTTATTGAGGAAACTTTTGCTTCCGACAAAGCCATGTTGTATTTCCCTGCGGGTTTGTGTTCGCGAAAGCAAAAAGGCGGAATTTGCGATCTTGAATGGAAAAAGAGTTTTATAAGCAAAGCCAGGACGCACAAAAGGGATATTATCCCTTGCCATATTAACGGCAGGAATTCCGATTGGTTTTACAACTTGGCACGCTTCAGGGCGTTCCTTGGGTTAAAGGCAAATATCGAAATGTTGTATCTGGTTGACGAAATGTACAGGCAAAGGAATAAAGAAATTGTGATTACCTTTGGCAAACCAATTGCTTATAGTACCTTTGATAAACGAAAAACCGACCTGGACTGGGCGCAGGCTTTGAAGGCTTATGTATATACGCTGCAAAAGGATAATACAAGCTCATTTTTAGTAGTTTAAACATTGAAATGCGATGCAGGAAATAATCGAACCTATTGACAGAAGCCTTCTTGAAAAAGAGCTCACTCCTGCTGCTTTTGTAAAGCCTACAAACAGTGGCAACAATGAGATTTATATAGTGTCGCACCTTAACTCACCCAATTTAACAAGGGAAATAGGGAGGCTGAGGGAAATCACATTCCGTGATGCAGGCGGTGGCACTGGTTTGGACTGCGACCTCGACGAATTTGACCTGGATGAAGAAAACCCATTCCTTCAACTGTTTGTTTGGGATCCACGCGAGAAAGAAATTATTGGAGGGTACCGTTTTATACATGGTAAAACACTCAAACGCCATAAAGATGGCCATATTAATACACCAACAAGTGAGCTTTTCCACCTTAGTGATTCATTTATCGAAAATTATCTTCCACACACAATTGAGTTAGGCCGGTCTTTCGTTCAGCCAAATTATCAACCTACCGTAAATTTGCGAAAAGGGATGTATGCCCTTGATAATATTTGGAACGGTTTGGGTGCAATACTGATTCAGAATCCAGATGTAAAGTACTATTTTGGGAAAATTACCATGTACCCGCATTACAATATTGAGGCCCGTGATTTTATACTTTATTTTCTGCGCAAGTATTTTGGTGACAAAAAAAACCTTGTTTATCCGCACGAACCTCTTGTAATCCAAACCCCGGAAAATATTTTATCCGAAGCTTTTATTGGAGGCACTTACGAGAAAGATTATAAAATCCTGGTGCAATTGGTCCGACAGAGGCACGAAAACATCCCACCATTAGTAAATGCATACATGAACTTATCGTCAACTATGTTATTTTTCGGCACTTCGCTCAACCCGGGATTCGGGGATGTGGAAGAATCGGGGATTTTAGTAACTTTAGACGATGTTTATGAATTTAAAAAAGAGAGGCATCTGAGCAATCCGGTTTGATTTGTGCAGGGAAATGGTGCCGGGTGCTAAGTGCCGGGTGCCAGAGCACGGAAGGAATTAACCTTTTTACGACTTTTCCTGCAAGTACACCCTGAATGAAACCTGAAACCCGGCACCCGGAACCCGGCACTTGGAACCCAGAATATTCCCCCTTTAAATTACCACCCTTCGACCACCCTACTTTACCACCTCACTTAACCCCCTAAAACTATGAACAATCGCAGGGCAGCTTTTATGATAAGTGCCGCCGATGTAACTGGCTGTCCTCAACCACGATTGCCCGAATACGCATTTTTTGGCCGCTCCAACGTTGGCAAGTCATCGCTGATAAATATGATTACCGGCGTTAAAAACCTGGCCCGCACCTCGGCAACCCCAGGCAAAACCCAGTTGTTGAATTACTATATGGTGGATGAAGACACCTGGTATTTGGTTGATTTACCGGGATATGGCTATGCCAAAGTCTCGAAAAAATCGCGGCGCAACTGGGAAAAAATTATCCGCGAGTATTTGCTGCAACGCCAATCCTTAGTTTATACTTTTATACTTGTTGATACACGGCACGAACCGCAAAATAGCGATCTTGAACTTATTAACTGGATGGGTGAACAAGGTTTGCCTTTTTGCCTTGTGTTTACAAAAGCCGATAAAATTTCGAGGAATGCAGTAAGGCATAATGTGGATGAATACAAGAAAAAATTAGAGGAAAAATGGGAGGAACTTCCCCCTATTTTTATCACCTCGTCACATTCTGGCGAAGGGAAAAACGAAATAAACAGTTTTATAGCCATCTCCAATACCGAAAACGCCCACTTAATACAACAAAAACCGCAAAAGGATTGAAAACCCAATTGCGGTTAATTTAAAAGACTTCCTTATGCTTTAAGGACAAGCAGCTATTTGAACAAAATCAGCAATTGTCCTTTAGGAACCATGTTGCCTTCTTTTACATAAATTTCGGCTATTGTATTGTTCTCATCTGCAAATATGGTATTTACCATTTTCATGGCTTCCAGATCTATAAGTTTATCGCCGGCCTTTACTTTCTTGCCTTTTGCTGTATAAATCTTGGTTATTGTGCCTGGAATAAAAGATAGAACTTTCTTGGGGTCAACAGGAACATAAGGCTTCCTTGCAAGGAATTTCTTGGTTAGCCGGGTTTTGTACTTTACATCCTCTATCAACAAGGTTTGAAACACCTCATTTTCGAGGTTCTCTGATGTTTCCTCCGGTTTTATGTCTTTTAGGTTCAGACTTTTGGAATTCTCACTATTTGGCATAATCAATTTTTATAAGTTGAAACAACATCGAAAATTGCAAAAACGTAATCTGCTGCTGTCAATAATTCAGTTTTCGGATTGCAACAGCTTTACGCTTTTAGCAGGTTAGAATGGAGGTATGCCGTGTTTTTTCAATGGAACGTCAACCTTTTTGTCTGCCGAAATCGCGAGGGCATGAATTACCATATCGCGGGTTTCTTCAGGGCTGATAACAGCATCAACATAACCGTAAGCGGCAGCAACAAAAGGATTTGCGAATTTTTCCTTGTATTCCTTTATCTTGAGCTTGCGAGTTTCGTCAGGATTTTCCGATTCTGTAATTTCCTTCCTGAAAATAATGTTTGCCGCTCCTTCGGGACCCATAACCGCAATTTCGGCTGTTGGCCATGCAAACACAAAATCGGCGCGTAAGTGGCTCGAACACATGGCTATATAGCCTCCACCATAAGCTTTACGGGTAATTACGGTAATTTTCGGAACAGTTGCTTCGCTATATGCATACAATACTTTTGCTCCGTGGCGGATAACCCCGGCATGTTCCTGGTCAACACCTGGCAAATATCCCGGTAAATCAACCAATGTTACCAATGGGATGCTGAACGCATCGCAATAACGGATAAAACGGGCTGCTTTATCGCTCGAATCCACATCCAGTACACCTGCAAGAACCAAGGGCTGGTTGGCAACAAAACCGACAGTGAAGCCATTCATGCGGGCAAAACCGATAACAATGTTTTGTGCAAACAAATCCTGGACTTCAAGGAAATCGGAATCGTCGCAAATACCACGGATTACATCTTTAACATCGTAAGGCTGGCGTGGATTGGTCGGGAAAACTTTATCGAGGCTATATTGGCGGACGCGTGGTGGTTTTTTAGGGAATGGGTCTGCTTTCTTTAAATTGTTCCATGGAATGAAGCTGCAGAGTTTTTTGATTTGCTCGAAGCACTCCAGTTCGGTTTCGGCAAAGAAATGCACATTTCCGGTAATTTCGGCCTGAACCCTTGCCCCGCCTAATTCTTCCATCGAAATTTCCTCGCCAAGAACGGTCTTAATAACTTCCGGACCGGTGATGAACATCTTTGAAATTTTATCCACCACAAAAACAAAATCGGTCAAAGCTGGTGAGTAAACTGCACCTCCGGCGCAAGGCCCAAGAATAACCGAAATTTGTGGTATAACGCCTGAAGCCTGTGTGTTACGGTAAAAAATTTCGCCATAACCTGCCAAAGAGTTTACACCTTCCTGAATACGGGCACCACCTGAATCGTTGATACCAATAAGCGGGATTTTAAGTTTCATGGCGTGATCCATGATCTTTGTGATCTTTTTGGCGTGCATATAGCCAAGCGAACCTCCGGCAACGGTAAAATCCTGTGCAAAAATACAAACAGGATAATTGTTGATGGTTCCGGTTCCGGTAATTACACCATCACCAGGCAGGTATTTGTCGCTCATTTCAAAATCGCGGCCGGCATGTTCAACAAACAGGTCGTATTCGTGAAACGACTTGGCATCCAGCAGCGCGATAATACGTTCGCGGGCTGTGAGCTTGCCGGTTGCTTTTTGTTTTTGGATGGCTTTATCACCACCGCCACGCAATGCTTCTTGCATCCTGCGTTTCAGATCAGATGATTTGGAGCTTAAGGACATATTGTTTTTATTTGTGAATAATTTGTTGTTCCGCGCTTGGGCGGATTCTTCATTCACTTGCAAAGGTACAATTATTTAATCGTAATTTAACCTACTAAATATGTAATTCGTGTAAGAACGATAATTGCAGATTGATACAATTGCTTAATTTTGAGGCTCTAAACCTACACAATGAACATTGAAGAATTAAGGGATTATTGCCTGTCAAAACCCGCCGTAACCGAAAGTTTTCCTTTCGACGAGACAACTTTAGTATTTAAAGTGGCCGGAAAAATGTTCCTGCTAACCGATTTGGTTGATGCTTTTTCGATGAACATCAAAAACACTCCCGAAAAAGTAACCGAACTCAAAGGCTTGTATCCAAGTGTTTTGCCCGGCTACCACATGAACAAAATCCATTGGGTTACCGTAATGATTGATGGCAGCATTTCAGATAATTTGTTAAAACAATGGATTGATGAATCCTACAACCTGATTGTTGCCGGTTTTACACGGAAGGAAAAAGTGCTTTTTGCGGAGATGATGGCTGGAAAGTAGATAGGTCAAAGGGCAAAAGTTAAAGGTCAAAGGGCAAAGTTAAAAGGGCAAAGGGAAAAGGTTGGCAATTTAGGCAATTTAAGTACTTTAGGCACTTTAAGTACTCTCAAATCGCAAGCCCTAATCTTCCTGAAAAAACAAATTTAGGATGCGTTCTCAATTTTCAACCTGTTTATTTGTTTTATTTCGCTTGATTTTTGTTGTGATTCGTTCTCAATATCAAAATCATCTTGCAAGCCAAGCCAGAATTTTGCCGAGTTTCCAAAATACGCGCTCAATCTTATGGCAGTATCTGCGGAAATCCTTCTGTTGCCTTTAACAATCTCCGAAACCCTAGTTTGTGGGATTCCCAATTCTTTTGATAATCTGTATTGAGAAATATTTAGTGGAATAAGAAATTCCTCCAACAATATTTCTCCCGGTGTACTATTTCTTAATTTTTCCATTTTTTTAGTTTTAATGATAATCAACAATTTCAACTTTTGAAGCATTTCCGTTATCCCATTCAAAAATCACCCTCCATTGGTCATTGACCCTGATACTGTAAAATTCTTTTAAATCACCCTTAAGTTTTTCTAACCTGTTTGCTGGTGGAATTCTTAAATCTGTGATATTGACAGAGTTGTTTAGCATCCTCAATTTTCTTCTTGCTATTTCCTGTATTTCTCTTGGAAGTTTTCTTGAAACAAACCCATTCCAAATTTCCTCGGTTTCTTTATCTCCAAATGAAACAATCATACTTTTTGGCGTTACTGATGCCAAAGATAAATATATTGAGTTTATTTTTTTGTATCTATTTCACTTTTAAAATAAAAATGGAGCACTATTTCCTAATCCAAATTAAATGAAGGGACATTTTTTATCCCATCATTGATTCTTCAAAAACTTAGTTAATTGATTAGGGAGTTAACTACTCTAAAGCCACATATTTAGAAAGCGCATTTACCAATGTAGCCTTCGACTGCACGCCCACAAAGGTTTCCATAAGCTGGCCATCTTTAAAAATAAGTATGCTGGGTATGGACTGTACCCTGAATTGGTTTGCCAACGGCCCGTTTTCATCAATATCAACTTTGCCAACCTTTACTTTGCCCTGCGTTTGCCCGGCAATTTCTTCTATTACGGGAGCCATAGCCTTGCAAGGCATGCACCAGGTAGCCCAAAAATCAACCAGAACGATGCCTTTTGCAGTTTCATTGGAAAAATTGTCAGTCGTAAGGGTAACGATATTTTTATCTGAGGATTCTGATTTACAGCCGGAAAAACTAATCAATACCGAAGTTATGATTACAACGAGAAGGATATTTTTTTTCATTTTATGATGTTTTTGGTTAGCGATGATTATTAGATTTACTTTGGTTTTTCGGTTAAAAAGGGGAAATCAAAGTTTAATGGTCAAAGGTCGAAATTCCACAATCTTACATCCGCAATCCGACATCCGCAATCCGACATTCCACATCCCACATTATTTCATCGTAACCAACGTAATCCCTGATCCGCCTGTTTCGAGCGAGGCATCCGAAAACTGCTTAACCTCTGGTATTCCCGAAAGGTAATTGCGAATTATACTTCGCAACACCCCGTTTCCTTTACCGTGCAGTATGCTTACTTCGTTCACATGCAGCATAATAGCTTCGTCAATATAGCGTTGGATCAGCGTTTCAGTTTCGTCGGCACGTTTCCCACGTACATCTATCGTAATACGGAAATTGGCCATCCGGGCATTCATGTCGTTCACCATATTCTGATATGCCTGCCCTCGGTTTACCGATTTTCTTACAGGCGAATTGGCTTGAAGGACTTCGAGGTTTTCGGTTTTCACCTTTAAAGTAACGGTATTAAAAGCTACGGTGGCATCAGAACCATGAATATCTATTACTTCGCCCGATTCGTGTTGCCCAATCATCCTAACGCGGCTACCTTTAATTACGGGTTTGTTGGTTGCTTTTTCCTCCGGGATGATAACCTCCTTTTCGGGAACAGCTTCAATTATTGGGATTTCAGAAACTTGTTCGGTAAATTCCTTTATCTCCGCCCGAAGCTTTTTTGTGGTAGCAGCCTCTGCCTGCGATTGTTTTATTTCGCGAATGGTTTTTTCTATAATCTGGTTTGATTTGTTAAGAATGCCCTGTGCCTGCTGACTGGCTTTTTCAAGTATTTCCTTCTGCTTTTTATCGAGGTTGTCCTTTAATAAAGTATAGCGGTTTATAAGTCCGGCAAGCATTTCGTCAGCCTGTTGAAGTTGTTTTTCCTTTTGCGCAAGCTCAAGTTTTTCTGCTTCCAAGTCCTGCATCTGTTTATCGAAATCGAGTTTTGCATACCCTACTTTTTCGCCGGCTTTTTCGAGAACATCCTTTGGGAAAGAAATATTTAAGGCAATTTCGAACGCGAACGAGCTTCCTGGCCTTCCGGTTTTCAATACAAAAAGTGGTTTCATGTGTTTGGTGTCGTACAACATAGCACCATTTAAGAAACCTACATGATTAGAAGCAAGTAGTTTAAGATTAGCATAATGGGTTGTTACCACACCGAAGGACTTTTTATCGTTCAGGGTTTCGAGCACGGCTTCGGCAATTGCGCCACCCGACTGTGGTTCGGTACCGGCACCAAATTCGTCAATAAGAAACAAGGTAGTTGGGCCTGCAACTTCCAATAGGTTTTTGATATTATGCAAATGGCTGCTGTACGTACTAAGATCGTTTTCAATGGATTGCTGGTCGCCGATATCAATAAAAAGATGGTCGAAAATCCCAGCATCGGAAGTATCGAGAACAGGAATCAGCAGTCCGCACTGCAACATATATTGGAGCAGTCCAACTGTTTTCAGCAATACTGATTTTCCTCCGGCATTAGGTCCGGATATTATCAGAATACGGTTGTTTTCGTCTAACGATATATCCGAAGGTACAATTTCGCGTTTCTGCTTTTTCAGCGAAAGCATAAGCAGCGGATGTCGGGCTTGTATCCAACTGAACGACTGCTTGTTAAGCAACACTGGCTTGAGCGATCCGGTTTCTATAGCCAACAAGGACTTTGCTCTAAGGAAATCGAGATGCCCTGCAAAATCAAGGGAAGTTTTAATTATCGGAATACTCGGGCGCAATTCATCGGCGAGTTCAATAAGTATTTTAACAATCTCACGTTTTTCGGCAAGTTCGAGTTCCCTGATGCTGTTGCGGAGTTCAAAAACTTCGGTAGGTTCGATAAAGGAAGTTTGTCCGGTAGCCGATTCGTCAATAATCACACCGCTAATCCTGCGTTTGTTCGACGAATTTATAGGAATCACCGCACGTCCTTCGCGGATTGCAATTTCAGTATCGGATGGGACAAGTTTATCTAATTTGGCTTGGGTGAGCGCCTGTGCAATTTTTTTGTCAATCTGGTGAACCATGCGGGACAAGTCCCTCCTGATTTCTAATAAAGTAGCCGAAGCATTATCGCGAACATTTCCTTCCAAATCAATAATGCGGTTTATGTTTGCAACTATCAAAGGTTCGATGCGCTGCCCTGTAATAAATTGGTGCAGGTTAGGAAAGAGATTGGATGATGTTTCTGCAATAAACTTAATGCTGCCGCAATAGCCTGAATAGGAATAGCGAAGCAGCGACAAGGATTCGGTTGATAAAAAAGTGCCGGGTATCAGGATGTGGTTCAAATCCTCTTCCAGGTCAAAATATTCCGATGCAGGATAACCAAAAACGGTGAGCAGCATGGTACGGAATTCATCGGTCAGGTCAAGCTGATGGCCCAATTCCTCAATATTGTTGCTGAATTGGATCGCGGCAACCCGTGCTTTGCCGTTTTCGCCAAGGCAAAAATCGGTCAACTTGCGCCGTATAGCGTCGAACCCGGTTTTCTCCTCAAAATTTGATGGTAGTATCACTATTTAGATTTTTGCATTTAAATTGGCCTATACTAAGAAGTACGATTTACAAAGTACGATTTACGATTTGGTTTCAGAAATCTGTATTCGTCATTCGTAAATCGTAAATCGCAAAATACTTTATTGCCAGACAATGTTAATTTTTCTGCAAAAATAGGCAAATTCAATCAGGCACGGCCTGCTTGTTGTTTGCGCCTGTGCTTTTGGAAAACAAAAAGACCAATAAAAACGAAAAGGATACCACCTGAACCCCATAATAAAATGGTGCTGTAATTATTGCCAAACCCTTCAAGAGGGCTTATATCGCCAACGTTCATATAGGCTGCCCAATAGTGTGGATGGGCAGTTAAATTATCACAATTGTCGAGGTATTCAATTTTTGCAAGGCGCAGCGCTTCATGTCTGGGTTTGCCTTGCGCAATATATTTATAAAAATTTTGCATGATTTTTATACCGGTCCTATCTTCCACGGCCCAGGCTGTCATTATGATCCCGGGAACACCGGCATAAAAGAAATCGCGCGAAAGGCTCATTATCCCCTCCCCTTTGCGCAGTTTGCCCGAACCTGTGTTACATGCGCTTAAAACGGCCATTTCGGCATGTAAATCCATGTTTATAAGTTCAGAAGCTTCGAGCATACCATCTTCGAGGGTATCGCCTTTGGGACTAAAAAAAATCAGTTTTGAATACAAAGGGTTTTCGTTATCAATAATGGTATGCATGGCAAGGTGCAAAACCCGGTAGTCAGGCGACAGTTTCTTAAACATGGTTTCGGTAGCTGTTTTACCAACAAAACCTTTTACATTAAAATCCTTTTCCAGGCTTTTGACTTCCTCCTGCGAATTGTTGAGTTCAGTTAGTTTTGTCCGAAGAAGTTCGCCGTTTTCGTTTTTTTTGTCCAAAACAGCATTTTGTGAGCCATAATCGGGGGCAAATGCCAATATTTTCCCGTTGTTCTTGTTGCCTTTTGCGGTCAATTCGTTAAAAAAAGTTGTTGCCGATGGGGCATAGTTCAATGCCGATTCTTTAATTAAGTAAGGCAACTTCCGATACGAATGTTTTGTTGTATCGGGCATTGAAGTAAGCAGGGCATCGAACGAAAAATACCCAAGTTCACCATCGGGAACAATAATCAGTTCCATGCCTTTTACAGTTGGTTGTATTGGCAATATCAAGGTTTTGTATAATTGGTGCGATGCAGTCACAAAGTTTGAGAAATCGGAACCTGCGTAATTGTTAAAACTTTTTCCCGACACTTGTTGCCTCAGCATTTGCAGGTTAATGTAAAACGATGTATCAATAACTTTTGTGATAAGTTGTTTGGATGTTCGGGTTATTGCAAAAATATTCAAAATGGAATCGGAAAGGGAATACTCAATGATTGCCTGGTTTTTGGCTAACATTTTCTGTATGGCCGAAATGGAAATTACCGAATTGTCGTATTTTAAACTATAGTATGTAGGGTAGCTTTTTTCGATACTTTTTACAAGTTCATCCTGCCGGCGGCCTAAATCGAAAATCCTGCTTTTCCAGGCTTGTATCTTTGTAAGGTCGGGGTTTTCGGCTATCTCCTGTTTATAAATCTGCTGGTTCAAGGAGTAAATTTCCGTCTTGAGGTTGGCATCTTCTTCTAAAAGTTTTTGGGGTATTTTGCCTATGTCTTTTGCTTCTTTGTCGCGGAGCTGGGATAGAAGTATGGCCGATTTTCCTTTCTCGGCAAGGCGGAAAGCCTGCTCCAATGCATCCTGGCTCTTTGTTTTATGATAAAGCTGCACTTGCGAAAGGAGTGCGTTGGCAAACGTATTTGTTTCATTGCCCGAGAAAAACAGTTTGCTGTCCTCCTCCTGGTAGGTTGAACGCAACATTTCTGCCATTTTTACCGAAACATCGAAACTTACAGCACTGCTTTTCAGATATTCTATTTTTGAGGTATCTTTCTGGTAAAGAAGCAACAATGCCGTAGCTTTTGCCGATAAAGGGTTGAGGAGATTGTCGGCGAGGTTGGCTTTTTTTATTTCAGGGTTGTCAGAAAAACTAGTTGAAGTGAAGCCAGGAAAACCTGAGATGAGCGAGCTTTGGAAATACGTTATTGCTTCTTCGTATTGTTTTGCACGGTAATAATAAAGCCCTATGTAATAGTATGCTGTTGATACATCAATATTTACATTCCCGAAAGTTTGTTTGTACAGTTCCAGCGACTTGTTGAGGTAAACAAAAGCCTGCTTGTTGCCTGTTGCCGAAAGGAAATCGCCATAGCGTTGGTAGGTCAGGGCTGTTTCCGAAAGTGCGGTTTTTGAGCCTTCGGTGCTTTGGAGAAGTGCTTTTTTTAAGTAAGCATCACAACCTGCCAAATCGCCCATTTTATAGGATAAACTTGCCAGCCCGCGCAGGATTTTAATCGAATTTGGAAGAGCTTCGCCTAAGGATAAGCCTTTCAGGTAATATTCCCGGGACTTTTGGAATTCGCCTTTTTTCTCGGCAATTACAGCCATGTTGAGATAGACCGTAAGCCTGTCGGTTAAATTATTTGGTGCTTTTTCCAAAATAATTTCAAGGGATTTGTCCAAATAGCCTTGGGCTTTTTCGTAATCGGCAGTATAAATATAAACAACCCCCATGTTGAGATAAAGGTAACCCGCCGTTAATGAGTTTGATTGGTTGTTGCCAACATATAATTTTTCGGCACGGCTCATAAAATCAATGGCTTTCGGGTCGTTGCGCATCAGTTGGTAGAGCCTGCCGATGTTGAGGTAAAGTGGCGCCTGCTTGAAATCATCAGCCCCAAATATTTCGTTGTTGATTTCAAGGCATTGATTAAAATAATCAACAGAATTTTCGTACTGTTCCATGTACGAATAGGCTATGCCAATATTTTGTAACGAACTGGTATAATTTAGGGTTTTGGTATGCCCACATTTCTGATAGGTTTCCTTTGCCGAAAAATAGTCGGCCAATGCCTCGTTGTATTTCTTCTGGTTAAGGAAAACCGTCCCACGCCCATTATATGCAAGTGCCAGACAAGTATCTGGTTTGCCTGATTGTACTTTGTAAGTTGCAATGTTGCGCGAATAAAGTGCCATGGATTTATCATATTCCTTTTTATCGGCCAGAAGCATTGCTTTTTTATTGAGCAAAATAGTGTAAAGGTTTCCGGTAGTATCAACTTTTGGAAATAATAAAGCAACGGAATTGTTCGCAATGTCCAAGGCTTCGTCATATTTCCCGGTCAGCCTCAAACAATCAATAAGGCCCGAAACACTGCGTACCCAATCGGCATCCTGTTTTGCTGTTAGGTTGGCTTGCATGGCTTGTTTGAAGAAAATAATGGCCGAATCGTAATTGCCCTGGTTTTTATACTGCCCGGCCAACGTAAGACTGGATTCGGCAGTTATATCATTGATGCTGTTTGGATTATGAGTACACGACAGCAAAACCCATACTGGGAGCAGCAAAAGAATCCTTGTACTAACTAATGTCAAACATTTATGCATAGTGCATATTTTTTAAAGGATAAAACAGTATCCGTTTTTGAAAAAATATGAAATTTTATTTTTGAAGGGTCGAACTGAATACAATCAGTGAGAGGATTGCTGACAGCTAATGAGCAATGGTATCGGAATAAGGATTTTGGAGGGAATTATTCCGAAATTACCATTTTTCAACTGAACAATATCAGGCTATGTCCGACAATCAAACCGGGAAGAAAACAGTTTTTACAAGTTTAGATTTAGTGCAGTGAAGTTTGTGAGACAGTTATTGTAAGGAAAAAACAAAGATATGAAAAAGTTGCAACACGAAATAGGAAAAGGTAAAAACCAACTTGCTTTTCGTATTGTTTTTAACAAAAAAAGCTGGTTGCACCAGCTTAATTCAGTGTTAATATCACAAAATTTCAATAATCCAAAGTGGGCTGAACGTGCAACTCCATGGTTTCCAACTGCAAGGCCATCAAATTACCATATCCAGGTTTGTCGGCAAGATAAACACCGTTGTCGAGGTCAATGAATTTGAAAGAGCTTGATTTTGCCGCTTCGTAAATAAACTCAAGGGTAACGGGTAAATGTCCATGTATAATTTTACGATCGCCAAGTTTTACAGGGTCAATGGCAAAGTCGCGAATCCACATCATCGAAATTTTGTCGCTAAAAATATCCTCGTTCGCAAAATTAAAACCAGCATGTACGATCAAGAATTTTCCCCATTCCAGGTAATAATCCAGTGATTCGATCCATTCGATGTATTTAATAGGAATATCGGTAACTTTTGCTGCTGCAAAACTGTCCATGGTTTGCTCACCACCATAAAGCATCCACTGTTTATACGTGTCTGATTTTAGCCCCAAAACTTTCCGCATTCCTTTCTTCGATTCCTCCTCGCGGTACACCTTGGCCATGTA